>JALZBI010000069.1 GCA_030947565.1 Actinomycetota bacterium | reverse complement strand
CGGCTGCGGTCGGCGGTCACGACGTCGATGGTGATGGGAAACACGGTGCACTCTCCTGGTGGTGAGCCGGACCCGGATGGCCCGACAGCACCTACGGTGCGTTCCTGAGGTAGCCCCCCACATCAGGACAACCACCTAGGTGCGGTACGCCGCTACCTCAGATCGAGGGGACGCCCACCGCTCTCGGTTCATAGCGGTCCACGCCGGTCAGCGACCGAGGGCCGGCCGCAGGGTCGGTCGGTGACCCAGCAGCGGGTGCGCGGTGTCGTCGCCGTCGATGCGGGCGGACACGTTGCGGCGGCGCGACCAGGTGCGGAACCCTTCGTGGCGACGGCTGCGCTCGGTGGACACGATCTCGATGGTGGTGACGGGGAACATCGGGGCCTCCTGGGCTCTCCGGGGCTGTCCTGCCGGGCCCGGACGACCCGACGCCCTCGAGAGTGCGCGGCTGAGGTGCCCCGGCACCTGGGGACAACCCCCTATCCCCTGGTCGGCGCTACCTCAGATCGGGCAGCGGCGGAGGTGGCTCGCCGACCGGGGCCGTCGGGGCCTGGTGCCGGGGAGGCTCCACCAGCTCGACGAGCACGCCGCCGGCGTCCTTGGGGTGCACGAAGTTGACCCGGCTGCCCCCCGTGCCCCGTCGCGGTGCGTCGTAGAGCAGCCGCATCCCGCGTTGGCGCAGCACGGTGCCCGCGGCCTCCACGTCCTCCACCCGGTAGGCGACCTGCTGGACGCCCGGGCCGCTGCGGTCGAGGAAGCGGGCGATGGTCGACTCGGGGGTGAGCGGGGCCAGCAGCTGCACGCACGAGCCGGAGTCGCCGACCGCCATCATCGCCTCGCGGACGCCCTGCTCCTCGTTGACCTCCTCGTGGACCAGCCGCATCCCGAACGCCGTCTCGTAGAACGACTTCGCCACCTCGAGGTCAGGCACCGCCACCCCCACGTGGTCGATGGCGGTGAACAGGTGCTGGAAGTCGGCCATGGTCGCGAGCGTAGGCCAGGAGGCGCGGCGTACCCGAGCGGCCGAACCATCGACCAGGCGCGCACCCGGGTCGCCGGGTCGCCGGCCTACCGCTACCGGACCGCTCGACGGGCGCCGGTCGGTATGCCCAGGGTGCGGTCAGTCCGTGGGTCCCTGGGCGCGGGCGCGCACGGTTCAGGCCGTGGGCGCCCCCACCGAGACCTGGAATGGCGTGGTCGGGGTCCCGAACCAGGTGTCACCGCTGCCGCCATCGTGCACGAGCCGCAGCTGCAGCGGGCCCGTGGTCGGCCCGACGCGAGACAGCGTCACGGGCAGCGTCGTGGTGCGGCCGGGGTCGAGGGGCCCAGGCAGGTCGAACCGGGTCGGCTCCCACCCGGCCGCCCCGGGGACGACGCCGACGCGATAGCCGGCGGCCGGGCCGAAGGACGTCGACCCGGTGTTGTCGACGGTGACGGTGAGGGTCGCCTCGTCGCCGACGGGCAGCCCCGCCGTCGGCGTCGCATCGAGGGTGAGCCGCCCGTCGTCGACGTAGGCCGGAGACGGGTCCCGATGGGAGTAGGGCAGGACGAAGAACCCGCGGATCCGCCCGGCCCGACCGGGAATCGACGTCCCGTTGGTGGTGACCGGCTGCACGGGTGCGCTCGAGCCGATATCGAGCTCGATGACCACGTGGTCGCTGCCCTCGGCGTTGGAGTCGTAGACGTGGAGGGTGAGCCGGGTGCCGACGAGGTCGTAGCCGTAGACCAGCTCGACGTGGTTCTGGAACACCTCCCACGGCCAGGGACTCTGTGCGAGCACCACCCCGATCGGCACCAGGCCGCCGGCGTCGACGAAGCGCATGACCTGCCGGGCCGCCTCCACCGTCTCGGCGTAGAGCCCCTTCCCCCAGAACCACGTGGTGTGGTCCGACTCCTGGGTCGCCCGCAGCCAGTACGGGATGACGCCAGGCCCGCGAAAGCTGTCGAGGAGGCGGCTGAGGATGTGACGGCCGAGCGGGAGCGGGATGCTGCGCGAGTCCATGGACCGCAGCTGGGGTGTGCCCGACTCGTGGATGTCACGCGCCAAGAACGACAGCCCCCCACAGAGGCCCATCTGCGTGACGTCGACCGACGCTGCGGGCAGCCCGGCCAGTGAGAGCTTGAGGTCGAGCCCGGGCGGCCAGGGCCCGTTGTGGAACAGCGGCGCGGACCGGCTCGGCCGGAACCCGGTGACGTAGGGCATGTCCACCTTCCCGTGACGACTCCCGTTGGCTGGAGGAGCACTCCAGCGTCCTCCAGATGCATCAGCATGACCATCGACCTAGGTACCCCAGCCGGGGACCTCGCAGACGGCGGCCGGAAACGGCACGGGCCGGGAGGGCCAGCCGCACCCGGCTAGAGTGGATGCCGTCCCCGATGTCGTCGACCGCTCCCACGAGGAGCGCAGGAGGCCCCGAATGAGCGCTGACGTCCGCGCCCAGCCCGACGCGCCCAGCACCACCGCCAACGAACCCCGTCGCACCAGCGACCCGACCGTCATCGTCGCCGGAGCGCGCACGGGGATGGGCCGGCTGCTGGGGTCGCTCAAGGACTTCTCGGCCACCGACCTCGGCGGGTTCGCCATCACGGGCGCCCTCGAGAAAGCCGGCGTCGCGCCCGAGCAGGTCGACTACGTCATCATGGGTCAGGTGCTCCAAGCCGGCGCCGGGCAGATGCCCGCCCGCCAGTCGGCGACCAACGCGGGCATCCCGATGGACGTGCCGTCCATCACCATCAACAAGGTCTGCCTGTCGGGACTCGACGCCATCGCCCTCGCCGACCAGCTCATCCGCGTGGGGGAGTTCGAGATCGTCGTCGCCGGCGGCCAGGAGTCGATGTCCAGTGCGCCCCACCTGCTGATGAAGTCGCGCGAGGGCTTCAAGTACGGCGACGTGCCGCTGCGCGACCACATGGCCTACGACGGGCTGTGGGACGTCTTCACGGACCAAGCCATGGGCGCGCTGACGGACAGCGAGAACACGGTGAACACTGACCTGCACTTCAGCCGCGAGGAGCAGGACGCCTTCGCGGCCCGCTCGCACGAGCTGGCCGCGAAGGCATGGAAGGACGGCGTCTTCGATGACGAGGTGATCGCGGTCTCGGTCCCTCAGCGCAAGGGCGACCCGGTCGAGTACCGGGCCGACGAGGGTGTGCGGGCCGACACCTCGGTGGAGGCGCTCGCCCGGCTGCGTCCGGCGTTCGCCAAGGACGGCACGATCACCGCCGGCTCCGCGTCACCGATCTCCGACGGCGCCGCCGCCGTCGTCGTCATGAAGCGGTCGAAGGCGGAGGAGCTCGGCCTCGACTGGCTCGCCGAGATCGGGGCGCACGGCGTCGTCGCCGGACCCGACTCCACGCTGCAGGCGCAACCGGCCAACGCGATCGTCAAGGCCTGCCGACGGGAGGGCATCGAGCCCGCGGACCTCGACCTCGTCGAGATCAACGAGGCGTTCGCCGCGGTCGGTCTCGCGTCGACCAGGCTGTTGGGGATCGACCCGGACAAGGTCAACGTCAACGGTGGCGCCATCGCCACCGGTCATCCGATCGGGATGTCCGGGGCGCGTCTCGTCCTCCACCTCGCGCTCGAGCTGCGGCGTCGCGGCGGCGGTGTCGGTGCGGCCTCGCTCTGTGGGGGTGGCGGCCAAGGCGATGCCCTCATCGTCCGCGTACCCGCCGCGGCCGGTTGATCCGGCCGCGCCCCTCAACGAAATCTGCTCTGTAGCAACGGTGGTCGATCGCCCCGCCCGTCGCGACCGTCCGGTGGACGTGCCGTCGCTGGTCGCGTCGGCCCGTGACGGGTCGCCCCGGGCGGTCGCCCGGCTCATCTCCCTCGTGGAGGACGCCCACCCCGCCCTGCGCGAGGTCATGGCCGCGCTGGCGCCCCACACCGGCCATGCGCACGTGATCGGGGTGACCGGTAGCCCAGGAGTCGGTAAGTCGACGACGACCAACGCCGTCGTCGCGGCGTACCGGCAGCGCGGGCAGCGGGTCGGCATCCTGGCCGTCGACCCGTCCTCGCCGTTCTCCGGTGGCGCGCTGCTGGGCGACCGGATCCGGATGCAGGACCACGTGCTCGACCCGGAGGTCTACATCCGGTCGATGGCGTCGCGGGGGCACCTCGGGGGAGTGTCGTGGACCACGCCGCAGGCCCTGCGGGTGCTCGATGCGGCGGGCTGCGACGTGGTCGTCGTGGAGACCGTGGGCGTGGGCCAGTCGGAGGTGGAGGTCGCGGGGCTCGCCGACACCACGCTGGTCCTGCTGGCGCCGGGGATGGGCGACGGCATCCAGGCCGCCAAGGCCGGCATTCTCGAGATCGGCGATGTGTTCGTCGTCAACAAAGCCGACCGCGAGGGCGCCGACGCGACGGTCCGTGACCTCAGACACATGATCTCGCTGGGCGACCGCACCGAGCCCGGGCTCTGGCGACCGCCGGTGGTCAAGACCATTGCGGCCAAGGGTGAGGGGGTCGACGAGCTGATGGCGTCCGTGGACAAGCACCTCTCCTGGCTCGAGAGCACCGGCACCCTCTGCCGGCGGCGGATCGCGCGTGCGGAGAACGAGATCGAGGCGATCGCGGTGGCGACGCTACGGTCCCGGATCGGCAGCCTGCGGCACGGCGACAGCGTCCCGCGGCTCGCGGCTGACGTCGTCGACGGGCATACCGACCCCTACACCGCCGCCGACCAGGTGGTCGAGGCCCTGACCTGAGGTGGGTTTCGTGGGCTCGCTCGATGCGCCCTGGACCCCCCGGTTGCCTAGACTGGCCGGTGGCCCGCCAGCGACGTCGGCCAGATCCGCGGCGCTGCTCGCCTTGGACCGACGTTGAGAGGCACACATGGAGATCTGGCCCGGCAAGCCCTACCCGCTCGGCGCCACGTATGACGGCACCGGGGTCAACTTCGCGATCTTCTCTGAGGTGGCCGAGCGCGTCGAGCTCTGCCTGATCGCCGAGGGTGACAAGGAGGTTCGGCTCGACCTACCCGAGGTGGACGGATTCGTCTGGCACGGGTTCATCCCGGGCATCCAGCCCGGCCAGCGCTATGGGTTCCGCGTACACGGCCCCTACGACCCGGAGCATGGGCCGCGGTGCAACCCGGCCAAGCTCCTGCTCGATCCCTACGCCAAGGCGGTCGACGGAGTGATGAAGGGAGACCAGGCGCTGTTCGCCTACGACTTCGGCGACCCCGAGGGCGGCCTGGACGACAAGGCGAACACCGAGGACAGCTTGGGGCGCACGCTGACCTCGGTCGTCATCAACCCGTTCTTCGACTGGGGCCAGGACCGGTCGCCGCACCACGAGTATCACGAGACCGTCATCTACGAGGCGCACGTCAAGGGCCTCACCCAGCAGCTGGACGCGATCCCCGAGGACATCCGCGGCAGCTACGCCGGCATCGGCCACCCCGCCACGATCGAGCACCTCAAGAAGCTCGGCGTCACCGCCATCGAGCTCATGCCGGTGCACCAGTTCGTGCAGGACTTCACGCTGCTGGAGAACGGGCTGCGCAACTACTGGGGCTACAACACCATCGGGTTCTTCGCGCCGCACAACGAGTATGCGGCGTACGGCACCCGGGGCGAGCAGGTGCCGGAGTTCAAGTCGATGGTCCGGGCGCTGCACGAGGCCGACATCGAGGTCATCCTCGACGTGGTCTACAACCACACCGCCGAGGGCAACCACAAGGGTCCCACGCTCTCCTTCCGCGGCATCGACAACCAGTCCTACTACCGGCTCGTGGACGGCGACGAGGCGCACTACTACGACACGACCGGCACCGGGAACTCGTTGCTCATGCGGCATCCGCACGTGCTGCAGCTGATCATGGACTCGCTGCGCTACTGGGTCATCGAGATGCACGTCGACGGGTTCCGGTTCGACCTCGCCTCGACACTGGCCCGCCAGTTCCACGACGTGGACCGGCTGTCCGCCTTCTTCGACATCATCCAGCAGGACCCGGTCATCAGCCAGGTCAAGCTCATCGCCGAGCCGTGGGACATCGGCGACGGTGGCTACCAGGTGGGCAACTTCCCGCCGCTCTGGACGGAGTGGAACGGCAAGTACCGCGACACCGTGCGCGACTTCTGGCGCGGTGAGCCGGCCACTCTGGCCGAGTTCGCGTCCCGGTTCACCGGATCGTCCGACCTCTACGAGCACTCGGGCCGCAAGCCCATCGCGTCGATCAACTTCGTCACCGCCCACGACGGCTTCACACTGCGCGACCTCGTGTCCTACAACGAGAAGCACAACGAGGCCAACGGCGAAGGAAACAACGACGGCGAGAGTCACAACCGCTCGTGGAACTGTGGCGTCGAGGGGCCCACCGACGACCCCGGAGTGCGCGAGCTACGACTGCGTCAGAAGCGCAACTTCATCACGACCCTGCTGCTGTCGCAAGGCGTTCCGATGATCGCCCACGGCGACGAGCTGGGCCGGACGCAGCTGGGCAACAACAACGGCTACTGCCAGGACAGCGACCTCACGTGGGTCGACTGGGACCTCGGTGAGGGCGAGGAGGAGCTGCTCCGGTTCACCCGCCGGGTCGTACGACTGCGTCAGGACCACCCCGTCTTCCGCCGTCGCCGGTTCTTCGAGGGCAGCCCGCAGCACGGTGGGGAGAGCGACCTCGGCGACATTGCCTGGTTCATGCCCAACGGCAAGCACATGGACGAGGCGGCGTGGCGAGACGGCATGGCCAGGTCGCTCATGGTCTTTCTCAACGGGTTCGGCATCGCCGCCCCCGATCGGCGGGGGCATCCCGTCCACGACGACTGCTTCATCGTCGTGTTCAACGCCCACGACACGGCCATCACCTTCACCCTGCCGGAGGAGGAGTACGGCGCCGAGTGGTACATCGAGATCGACACCGACCTCAGTGCCTCCGCCGCCACCCACGCGACCGCGGTCGCCAGCGACCCTGCGACAGCCGCCTCCTCGGCCGCGGCGGCGTCAGCGGTCCTCGAGCCGCAGACCGAGTTCCTCGTGGCGGCCCGCAGCATGGTCGTCCTGCGCAGCCCCTGCGGGCCGGTAGAGTGAGCGACCCCGGAACCAGACCCGCCGAGGGCATCGCCGACCGTCGGCTCCCCACCGCGACCTACCGCCTCCAGATCCAGCCGACCTTCGGGTTCGACGATGCCGCGGCGGCCGTCGACCACGTGGCCGCCCTCGGCGTCAGCCACATCTACCTGTCGCCGGTGCTGCAGCCGACGCCGGGATCGACACACGGCTACGACGTCGTCGACCACACCCGGCTCAACGTCGAGGCGGGTGGCCGCGAGGCGTTCGACCGGCTCGTCGCGGCCGCTCATGCGGCGGGGCTCGGCGTCGTCGTCGACGTCGTGCCGAACCACATGGCGGTGCCGACGCCGGAGCACCTCAACGCGCCCCTGTGGGCGGTGCTGCGCGAGGGTCGTGAGTCGGCGTATGCCGCGTGGTTCGACATCGACTGGGCGGCCGCCGACGACCGGGTGGTCATGCCGCTGCTGGGGGGGTCGCTCGATGACGCCCTGACTACCGGCGAGCTGACCCTCGCCCCGGACGGTGGAGCGGGTCGGGACGAGATGGTCGTGCGGTACTTCGGGCACGAGCTGCCGGTCCGCCCCGGGACCGAGGACCTGCCCCTGGCCGACCTCGTCCAACGCCAGTGGTGGCGGCTCGACGACTGGCGAGTCGGGGCGGTCACGCTGAACTACCGCCGCTTCTTCAACGTCACCTCCCTCGTGGCCATCCGCGTCGAGGACCGCGCGGTGTTCGACGCCAGCCATGCGCTCGTCGCCGAGCTCGTGGCCGACGGCAGCGTCGACGGCTTGCGCATCGACCACCCGGACGGGCTCGCCGACCCGCGGGGCTACCTGGAATGGCTGGCCGAGGCGACCGGTGACGCTTGGGTCGTCGTCGAGAAGATCCTCGAGGGTGACGAAGGGCTGCCGACGGACTGGCGGTGCGCCGGCACGACCGGCTACGACCTGCTCTGGCGGCTGGGCGCGCTCTTCGTCGACCCCCGCGGGTGTGAGCCCCTCACCGACGTGCTAGCACTGACCAGCGGGGCCCGGCAGACCCTCGAGGAGGTCGTCACCGCCTCGAAGCAGCTGGTCACCACCCAGGGTCTGGTGCCGGAGGTGCAGCGTCTGCGCCGCCGCGTCATGGACGTCGTCGCCGCACCCTCCGCTCCCGCGAGACCCGAGCCCGAGACCGTGGACCGGGCCCTTGTCGCCCTGCTCGTCGCGATGGACCGCTACCGTGCGTACGTCGTGCCGGGCGAGGGCGTGGACGCCCCCACGCAGCGGGTCGTCGACGAGGCGGCCGACCGGGCGCGGGAGCACCTGGCCGACGCCGACCACCCGACGCTCGACCTGGTGCGCGACCTCGTGCTCGGCCGGGTCGATGACGACCTGCGGGCCGAGGCCGGTGCGGCCGTCGACGACCTCGTCGTGCGCTTCCAGCAGACCTGCGGTCCCGTCATGGCCAAGGGCATCGAGGACACCGCGTTCTACCGGTGGCACCGGCTCGTGGGCCTCAACGAGGTGGGCGCCGACCCCGACCACTTCGCCGTCAGCCCGGACGAGCTGATGGGCTTCGTCATCCGCACCGCGGGGGCCTGGCCGCACACGATGACGACGCTCTCGACACACGACACCAAGCGGTCGGAGGACGTCCGGGCCCGGCTCGCCGCCCTGTCCGAGCAGCCGGATGCCTGGCGCGACTGGCTACGAGCGGCTCAGGAGCTGGCCCGGCCGTGGCGCAG
>JALZBI010000004.1 GCA_030947565.1 Actinomycetota bacterium | reverse complement strand
GGTCGGGGCGAACGCCGTCCGCTCCTACCGCCTCCTCCTCGGCGGCCCCCTCGGCGCGGAGGTCGAACGCGTCGTCGTCCTCGGCCATCCGACCCTGACCCGCCCGGTCACGTCCCTCATCTCACGCGCCGACCTCGAGGTCTTGGCCGCCCCCGGTCCCGGTGGCGTCGTCACCGACCCCGGACACAGCGCCAGGCACCTCGGCCACGTCCCCACCGTCGACGACGCCCCGCCGACCGACACCGACCGGCAGTGGCTGTCCGCCTGGAAGGAGCAGGACGCGGCCCTCTCGCGTCGCGTCGACGCGCTCGTCGACGCGCTGCCCGAGCTCGACGCCCTTCACGTGGCCCGCGAGGTCGCCGCCGCTGTGACCGGCCACGCCACCCTCGTCGTCGGGTCGTCCAACACCGTGCGCGACCTCGACCTGATGACCACGTCCTACCCGCCGCACGAGCACCGGTTCGTCGTCGGCAACCGGGGGCTGGCCGGCATCGACGGCACCGTCTCCACCGCGGTCGGCGTCGCCCTGGGCCGCCCCGCCTCGTCCCGCTCCCTCGCCGCCGTCGGCGACCTGACGTTCCTCCACGACGCCAACGGGCTCTTCCTGGGCCCAGACGAGCCCCGCCCCGACCTCACCCTCGTCGTCACCAACGACGACGGCGGCTCGATCTTCGCCACCCTCGAACAGGGCGCGCCCCCGTATGCCGCGGGCTTCGAGCGGGTGTTCGCCACCCCGCACGCCGTCGACCTGGAGGCCCTCTGCGCCGCCAGCCACACGGCATACCGGCGGGTCGCGTCCGTGGCTGACCTGAGGGCGGCCCTGTCGGAGCAGCCCACCGGAATCCGGGTGCTCGAGGCCCGCGTCGACCGGTCACGTCGGCGGGCCACGGCCGAGGCGCTCGCAGCGTTGACGGCCGGCTGAGCCGCACTGAGGGACAATCGACCGATGACGACGACGACACCGAGCCTCGCGCGCTCCAGCGTGCTGATGGCGAGCGGGTCCGTCGTCTCCCGGATGCTCGGCGTCGTTCGCCAGTCGCTGCTCGTCTACGCCATCGGACAGGGCCTGGTGGGCAACGCCTTCCAGACCGCCAACACCCTGCCCAACGTCATCTACATGCTCATCGCCGGCGGCGTCCTCAACTCCGTGCTCGTGCCCCAGCTGGTGCGGGCGGCGAAGAACCCCGACGGCGGACGCGACTACACCGACCGGATCATCACGCTGGCCATGGCCGGCTTCCTCGTCGTCACCGTCGTCTGCACGATCGGTGCGGGCGTCCTCGTACGCCTCTACTCGCAGAACCTCAGCGGCGACGCCCTCTCCTTGGCCACCTTCTTCGCCGTCCTCACGGTGCCGCAGATCCTCTTCTACGGGCTCTACGCGCTGCTCGGCCAGGTGCTCAACGCGCGCGGACAGTTCGCAGCGTTCGGCTGGTCGCCGGTGCTGGCCAACGTCGTCTCCATCATCGGGCTGCTGGCCTTCCTCGGCCTCTACGACGGGCATACCGCACCAGGATCGTGGACCTCCGGCATGGTGTGGCTGTTCGCCGGCACCGCGACGCTGAGCATCGCGGCGCAGGGGATCTTCCTGTTGATCCCATTGTGGCGCAGCGGTTTCCGATGGACCCCCCGGTTCGGTATGCGTGGGGTCGGGCTGCGGGCCACGTCCAACGTCGCCGGGTGGGCCTTCGCCGCGCTCGTCGTGTCGCAGCTGGGCTACCTCGTCGCGTCCAACGTCATGTGGCACGCCTCCAACCAGACCGGTGAGGTCGGCCGGTTCGTCCCGGGCGTCTCGGTCTACAACAGCGCCCTCTTCGTCTTCATGGTCCCCCACGGGTTCGTGGCGCTGTCGGTCATCACCGCCATCTACCCGCGCGTCTCGGCCGCGGTCCACGACGGCGACACGGCCACGGTGCGCCGCGAGTACGTCCGTGGCCTCCTCGTCCCCGCGGCGCTGACCATGCCGGCGACGTTCGCCCTCGTGGTCTTCTCCGCCCCGATCGTGCACTTCCTCTTCACGTCGAAGGACCCGGCCGAGCTCCCCGCGACCCAGCTGACGCTCAGCGCCATGGCCGCAGCGGTCATCCCCTTCGGCATCGACGTGCTCAACCAGCGGTTCTTCTTCGCCTACGAGCGAGGCCGGACCGCCCTGGCCGAGCAGCTGGTCCTGTCGGTGTCGGCGGTCCTCGTCACGCTCAGCGCGCTATTGCTGTCGCCGTGGTACGCCGTCCCCCTCATCGGGCTCGGCATCGTCGTCAGCAACGTGCTCGCCGCCCTGTTCGGTATGCGGGTCGTCGGGCGGACGGTCGGGGGCCTGCCCGTGCGGCGCATCACCTCCGCCTACGCCCGGATGGCGCTGGCCGCGCTCGTCGCCTCCGCCGTCGCCTTCCCCCTCCAGCTGCTCCTCGGTCACGTGACCGGGGAGGGCCGCTGGGGCGCGCTGCTGACCCTGGGTGTCGGCGGAGCGGCGTTCGGGGTCGTCTACCTGCTCATGGCCCGGGTGCTGGACATCCGCGAGGTGGCCGACCTCGCCGACCGCGTCCTCATCCGGCTGCCGAGCCGACAGCGGCGGGGGCGCCACGAGAGCTGAGCCGGCCGACAGCGCGGACGTCGGTTGACGACACGGGGTCGGTAAGCCAAGGTAAGCGAGCGCTTACCCCGCGCGGGATGGCACGGCCGAAACGGGTGCCGGATGCGCGGCGAGAGATCAGGAGGACGCATGGGACGGTTCGACGGGCAGGTCGCTCTCGTCACGGGAGCCAGCCGCGGCATCGGGCTGGGCGTCGCCCAGCGGCTGGTCGACGAGGGCGCCCGGGTCTGCGTCACGGCGCGCAAGCAGGAGGCCCTGGACGCGGCCGTGGCCACGCTCGGCGGCCCCGACGTCGCCATGGCCTCCGCGGGTCGGGCCGACGATCTCGCCCACCAGCAGGAGACGGTCGCCGCGGTCGTGCAGCGGTTCGGGCGGCTCGACCTGCTCGTCAACAACACCGGCATCAACCCGGCATACGGGCCGCTCATGGAGCTCGACCTCGACGCGGCCCGCAAGATCGTGGAGGTCAACGCCGTCGCCGCCCTGTCCTGGGTCCAGCAGGCGCACCGGGCCTGGCTGGGCGAGCACGGGGGCGCGATCGTCAACGTCTCGTCCGTCGCCGGGCTCCGGCCGGCGCCCGGGATCGGCTGGTACGGCGTCAGCAAGGCCATGCTCGTGCACCTGACCGAGGAGCTGGCCGTCGAGCTGGGCCCCGCCATCCGCGTCAACGCCGTCGCCCCGGCCATCGTCAAGACGGTCTTCGCGACGGCGCTCTACGAGGGCCGGGAGGAGAAGGTCGCGGCGGCGTACCCGATGAAGCGGCTCGGCGTGCCCGAGGACGTCGCAGGTGCCGTGGCCTACCTGCTGTCGACCGACGCCGCGTGGGTCACCGGGCAGACTCTCGTCGTCGACGGCGGCATCCTGCTGAGAGGCGGGGTCTGACGTGTATGCCGCCGGGTCCACCGCCGTCGTCACCGGCGCTGCGGGCGGGATCGGCCGGGCCATCGCCGAACGGCTGTCGGCGGGCGGGTTCCAGCTCGTGGTCGCCGACCTCGACCCGGCCGTCGGGGCCGTCGCCCAGCAGCTGGGCGCCGTGGCGTTCGTGGGCGACTGCGCTTCTGAAGCCGGGGTGGCCGCGCTCGCCGACCAGGCGCATACCGCCCTGGGCCGCATCGACGTGTTCTTCGCCAACGCGGGCACCGACGTCGGCCGTGGGCTCGACACCCCCGACGCGCAGTGGGCCACCGCGCTCGAGGTCAACGTCATGGCGCACGTGCGCGCCGCCCGAGCCCTCGTGCCGGGGTGGCTGAAGCAGGGCGGCGGGCGGTTCGTCGTCACCGCGTCGGCGGCCGGGCTGCTGACGATGCTGGGCAGCGCCCCCTACTCGGTGTCGAAGCACGGGGCGGTGGCGTTCGCCGAGTGGCTGCGGGCGACCTACGGCCACCGCGGGATCGTCGTCCAGGCGATCTGTCCGCAGGGGGTGCGCACCCGGATGCTCGACGAGGCCGGGCCGCTCAAGGACCTGCTGTCGCGCGACGGCGCCCTCGACCCGGAGGAGGTGGCCGAGCTGGTCTGGCAGGCCCTCGACGGCGAGGCGTTCTTCGTCCTCCCCCACCCGGCCGTCGCCGGCTACTACGCGCAGCGGGCTCAGCACCCGGACGCCTGGCTGGCGGGTATGCAGCGGCTCCAGGCCAAGCTCGACCCCCTACCCGCGGACGGGGCCGGCTCATGAAGGCCTGGCGGGTCGAGTCCCTCGGTGAGCCCCGTGACGCGCTGACCCGCCACGACGTGCCCGAGCCGGCGGCCGGACCCGGCCAGGTGCGCGTCCGGGTGCTGGCCTCCCCCGCGAACTTCCCCGACGTGCTGCTGTGCCGCGGGCTCTACCAGGTGCGACCGCCGCTGCCCTTCACGCCGGGCGTCGAGGTCTGCGGCGAGGTGCTCGACGTCGGCGAGGGAGTCAGGGGTTTCGAGCCGGGACAACGGGTCGTCGGGACAGCCGTGCTGCCGGACGGCGGGTTCGCCGAGCAGGCCCTGCTCGACGGCAGGGCGACCTTCGCTGCGCCGGACTCCCTCGGCGACGCGGAGGCCAGTGCGTTCGTCATCGGCTACCAGACCGGCTGGTTCGCGCTGCACCGGCGGGCGCACCTGCAGCGCGGTGAGACGCTGCTCGTGCACGCGGCGGCCGGCGGGGTCGGCAGCGCCGCGGTGCAGCTCGGAAGGGCCGCTGGGGCAACGGTGATCGCGGTCGTCGGTGGTCGCAAGAAGGCCGAGGTGGCCCGGCGGCTTGAAGCCGACATCGTCGTCGACCGGCATACCGAAGACTTCGTAGCCGTGGTCAAGGAGGCCACCGGCGGGCGTGGGGCCGACGTCGTCTTCGACCCCGTGGGCGGCGAGACCTACGACCGATCCACCAAGTGCGTGGCCTTCGAGGGGCGGATCGTCGTCGTGGGGTTCGCCGGCGGCACGATCCAGGCGCCGCCGCTGTCGCACGCCCTGGTCAAGAACTACGCGCTGCTCGGGCTGCACTGGGGGCTCTACACCCAGGTGGCCCCCGAGCTGGTGCGTGAGGCCCACGCCGAGCTGACCCGGCTGGCCGACGGGGGCGTCGTCGCTCCGGTCGTCAGCGAACGGTTCGGCCTCGACGGGGTGGCCGACGGGGTGCAGCGGCTGGCCGACGGGTCCACCGTGGGCCGGGTCTGCTGGGTGGCCGGCGCGTGAGCGACAGCCCCCCGGGCCTCGACCTCGACGCCTTCGGGCGCTGGCTGGCCGACGCCGCCCCGGGGCTGCTCGACGGGCCGCTCACCGGGCAGGTGATCGCCGGCGGCCGCTCGAACCTCACCTACCGGGTCACCGACGGCACGCATACGGTCGTCGTCCGCCGGCCGCCGCTCGGCCACGTGCTGGCGACGGCGCACGACATGGGACGTGAGTTCCGCGTCATCTCCGCGCTGGCGCCCACCCCGGTGCCGGTCCCCGAGGCGTATGCGTCGTGTGCCGACGACTCTGTGGTCGGGGCGCCGTTCTACGTCATGGGCTTCGTCGACGGCACGCCCTACCGGCTGGCAGGCGAGCTCGAGGCGCTCGGACCGGAGCGCACCCGGGCCATCGGCAAGCGGATGGTCGACACCCTGGCCGACCTGCACCTCGTCGACCCGGCATCCGTGGGACTCGGCGACTTCGGCCGCCCAGAAGGGTTTCTCGCTCGGCAGGTGCGTCGGTGGGGGCAGCAGCTCGACGCGTCTCACACCCGCGACCTCGCCGGCGTCGAGGAGCTGCGTGGCCGGCTGGCCGAGCGCATACCGCAGGAGAGCGCGCCGGCGATCGTCCACGGCGACTACCGGCTCGACAACCTTCTCGTGCGGGCCGACGACACCGTCGGCGCGGTCGTCGACTGGGAGATGGCGACGTTGGGCGACCCCCTCACCGACGTCGCGCTGTTGCTGACCTACCACCGGATGGCCGACCTCGACACGAGCGGCGTGGTCTCGTCGGCCGCGCAGGCGCCGGGGTTCCCCACCCGCGCCGACGTCGTGCAGCGGTATGCCGCGCGCACCGGCCGCGACCCGTCGCACCTCGGGTTCTACGAGGCGCTGGCCTGTTTCAAGCTGGCCGTGGTGCTGGAGGGCATCCACTACCGCCACGTGCACGGGCAGACCGTGGGCGCCGGCTTCGGGACGATCGGCGACCATGTGGAGCCGCTCGTCGCGATGGGGCTCGCATCGATCAAGGAGGACGACTGATGGACTTCGGCCTGGACGCCCGCACCGAGGAGCTGCGCACCACCCTGCTCGACTTCATGGATACCCACGTGCATCCGGCCGAGGCGGTGTTCGCGCGGGAGATGGACGAGCTCGAACAGGCGGGCGACCGGTGGGCGTGGTCGCGGACCCCGGTGCTGGCCTCGCTGCGCGACGAGGCTCGGGCCCGCGGGCTGTGGAACGCGTTCCTGCCCGGTGAGCGCGGAGCGGGGCTGACCAACCTCCAGTACGCGCCGCTGGCCGAGATCACCGGCCGGGCCGTCCAGATCGCGCCGGCCGCCCTCAACTGCTCGGCGCCGGACACCGGCAACATGGAGGTCCTGGCCCAGTTCGGCACACCGGAGCAGCAGGGCCAGTGGCTGGAACCGTTGCTACGCGGGGAGATTCGCTCGGCGTTTGCGATGACGGAGCCCGACGTGGCGTCGTCCGACGCGACCAACGTGGCGACGCGAATCGCACGGGACGGCGACGCATACGTCGTCACCGGCCGGAAGTGGTGGATCACCGGCGCGATGAACCCCGACTGCCAGGTGTTCATCGTCATGGGCAAGACCGACCCGTCGGCCGAGCGGCACCGGCAGCAGAGCATGATCCTCGTGCCGCGGGATGCGCCCGGGCTGCACATCGAGCGCGGCATGACCGTCATGGGCTACGACGACCGCGACCACGGCGGTCACGCCGAGCTGTCGTTCGACGGGGTGCGCGTACCAGCCGCGAACCTCGTCGCGGGTGAGGGCGACGGGTTCGCCATCGCGCAGGCCCGGCTCGGCCCGGGCCGCATCCACCACTGCATGCGGTCGATCGGGGTCGCCGAGCGGGCCATCGAGCTGATGTGCGACCGGGTCTCGCAGCGGACGGCGTTCGGCAAGCCGCTGTCGGACCAGGGCGTCATCCGCGACTGGATCGCCGAGTCGCGGGTGCGGCTCGAGCAGCTGCGCCTGCTCGTCCTCAAGACCGCCTGGCTGATGGACACGGTGGGCAACAAGGGCGCGCACACCGAGATCCAGGCGATCAAGATCGCCACACCGGCGACCGTCGAGTGGATCCTCGACAAGGCGATCCAGGCCCACGGAGCGGGCGGCCTCAGCCAGGACTTCCCGCTCGCCGCGGCGTGGGCCGGCATCCGCACGCTGCGGTTCGCCGACGGCCCGGACGAGGTGCACAAGAACGCGCTGGCCCGCACCGAGCTGAAGCGTCAGGCCGCCCGACACGGCTGACCCCGCCGCCCCCCCGCTCCCCCCATACTTCCTGGACCGAACTCACGTTGTTGTCCGTTTCGGCGCCCTCGGAGTCCGCAAACCGACAAGAAGGTGAGTCCCGTGGCGGGTGCAGAAGGGGCGTCCGGCCCGCTCAGCTCACCCAGGTCGGCCGCAGCGTGAACCCGGACTGGCCGCCGACCGAGGTCTTGGAGGCCAGCACCTGGTGCAGCTGGATCCGGTTGCGCTCGAACGACAGTCGCGACCCGGCCAGGTAAAGGCCCCAGACGCGGGCCACTCCGAGCCCCGTCTCAGCAACGGCCTCGTCCCAGTTCTCGGACAGGTTGCGGCACCAGTCGCGGGTCGTCATGGCGTAGTGCTCGCGCAGGTTCTCCTGGTGGCGCACCTCGAACCCCTCGTCCTCCATCACTGCCACGATGTCACCGGAGCCGGTGAGCCCGCCGTCGGGGAAGACGTAGCGGTTGATGAAGCCGCGGGACGGCAGCCCCGGATGCTGGTTGTCGGGCCGGGTGATGCAGTGGTTGAGCAGCCGTCCTCCGTCGCGCAGGCGGCTGCGCAGGAACCGGAAGTATGCCGGGTAGTTCCCGACGCCGATGTGCTCCGTGAGACCGATGGACGACACCGCGTCGAAGCCGCTCTCGGTGACGTCGCGGTAGTCGGCGTGCCGGATCACGCCCCGGTCGGCGAGGCCCTCACGCTCGAGCCGGGCCGCACCCCAGGCGGCCTGCTCCTTGGACAGGGTGACCCCGACGGCGGTGACCCCGTAGTGCTGGACGGCGTGGCGCACCATGCCGCCCCAGCCGCAGCCGACGTCGAGCAGACGCATACCGGGCTGGAGCCCGAGCTTGCGGCAGACCAGGTCGAACTTCTCGTCCTGAGCCTCCTCCAGCGACGCCTCGAGCGTGGGGTAGACGGCGCAGGTGTAGGCCATCGAGGGTCCGAGCAGCAGCTCGTAGAACCGGTTAGAGACGTCGTAGTGATGATGGATCGCCGCGGCGTCACGAGCGCGGCCGTGCCGCAGCCCGTAGGCGAGGCGCCGCAGCTGGCCAGGCATCTCCTCGGGCGGCAGCTCCGGCACGTGCGGGCGGTGGTCCTTGAGGAACTTGGCCAGGTCGGCCACCTCGGCCAGCGTCGGGCGGGCCGGCTGGAGGGTGTCCTCGATGAACCGCAGCGTCTCGTAGGGGTCGGCCTCGTCGAACGGGTCGAGCACGAGGTCGCCCATGAGGTAGGCCCGGACGATGCCGAGCGACCCGGGCGCCGTGAGCAGGTAGTCGAGACCCCGCTTGGACCGCAGCTCGAGCCGCAGCGACGCGTCGCGGGGGCCGCCCGCCGAGCCGTCGTACGCCGTGAACCGCACGGGCACCTGGCCCCCGAAAAGGCGTGCGAAGGCGTCACCTACGGTCAGCGGACCGCTCGTGCGGTTCATCAAGGTCGTCATCGTCTACGCACCGCCTTGTCGTAAAGGGTGGGAAGGCGCCCCAGGGGGTCGTACCGCTGCTTCACCCCGCGGTACTGGCTCCCCCCGTAGAGCCGGTCGAACGTCGCTTCGTCGTAGTAGCTGTCGGAGTAGAGGGACTTGTGGCCGCCGAGACGCCCGACCTCGTGCTCGATGACCCGGTTGACGTCGCCGTCACGACGCCCCGGCTCGACCGGGACGGTGGACCAGAAGCCCACGTTGACGTACGGCTGGTCCCGCGCCATCGGGTAGAGCGGCCAGGGGCAGCCAGGCGTCTCGCCCGCCTCGTCGAGAGCGGAGCCAGTATGCCCGATGTCGAGCGGCCGGAGCTGCACCGGACAGAGCCAGACCGGGTCGATCGGGACCGTGCGCAGGAACCAGCCGACGAACTCCGCCGTGTGCTCCAGGGGGATCTCCACGTCCTGGACGACCCGCTCCCGCGGCGGCTTGCCGCGTCGGGCGTCGAGTCGGGCCGTCACCCGGTGCCGGTTCTCGAAGGCAACGATCTTCCAGTAGACGTCGCTACGCAGTTTGCGCTTGGGCCAGAGCCGGCGCACCAGCGGCTGCTGCGCCCCGAAGGCCCGGGAGCACCAGAACCAGTCGGTGTCCCACCGCCAGAGGAAGTCGTGGACGGTGAGCACGTCGCGCTCGCGCTGCTGGATGGAGCGGTAGAAGATCTGCTGCCCCGTGTAGTCGCTCGGCGCCGCCTGGCCGACGACCTCGGGGGACCAGCGCCCCAGGGTCAGGTAGGCCTCGTCGGCGGCGAAGACGACCCCGTCGAGGAAGTTGACGGGCTCACCGGCCCAGGTATGCGTGCGCATGATGTCGCCGATCGCCGCGGCGACGTCGTCGAGCCCGTGGAACCGCACGTGACGCAGGAGGACGAAGGGCTGCACCGGCTCGAGCTCGATGGTGACGGCGAGCGCATACCCCAGGGAGCCGTAGGAGTTGGGGAAGGCGCGGAACAGGTCGGCGTGCTCCCCGTCGGGCCGGGCGGCGACGATCTCTCCGCTGCCCGTGAGGATCTCGAGCTCGAGGACTGACTCGTGGGGCAGTCCGGCGCGGAACGACGACGCCTCGATACCGAGCCCGGTGACCGCGCCGCCCAGAGTGATGGTGCGCAGCTGCGGCACGACCAGGGGCATCAGGCCGTGCGGCAGGGTCGCGTCGACGAGCTCCTCGTAGGTCGTCATCCCCTGCACCCGCGCCGTTCGGGCGACCGGGTCGATGTCGACGAGGTGGGTGAAGTCGGAGACGTCGAGCCGCGCGGTGTCGCCGCAGGCCCGCTGGCGGAACAGGTTCGACGTGCGCTTGCCCAGGCGCACCGGGGCGTCGGCGGGCAGGGCCGCGAGGTCGTCGAGCAGCCGCTCGGTGGCGGCGCGGTGCCGTTCTTCACCGACCGGGCGAGTCGTTGCCAAAGCCACCGGCCTATGTAACCAGCATCCTGGTTGTGTCGTGCAACCGGCTTCCGCGTGTTGGCCTGGCCGGCGCCTTGATGTGGCTCACATGAGGAGCGCAGCGCACGGCTTTCCGTGCGCGGCGCTCCTCATGTCGATTAGACCGCGCGCTGCGCTCCTAATAGGTGGAAACCGCGCCGGGACGTTGGAGCGTGGCCTCTAAAGCGCGATGACAGGCGACGACGCGGTCGTGCCACCAGGCCACGCGGTCCGGTGCTGCGGCGGCCCGGTCAACGAGCTCGGGGTCGACCTCGGCGGGGCCAACGGCAATGAGCCCGCCGACCGGCACGAGCGAGGGCCGGGCGACGTCGGCGGCGAGCAGCTCGACGGTGCCGAGCCCGCACGCGTGGTCCAGGGTCGGGAGGGCGGCGGCCAGCGCGATGCCGGCGGCGATCCCGACCGACGTGTCGAGGGCGGACGAGACGACGGCCGGCAGCCCGCAGGCCTCGACGATCTCCAGCGCGCGACGGACCCCGCCCAAGGGGGCGACCTTGACGACGACCAGGTCGGCCGCCTCCTCCCGGGCCACGCGCACCGGGTCCGAGGCCTTGCGGATCGACTCGTCCGCCGCGATCAGGACATCGATACCGTTGCGCGCCAGCCGAACTCGCAGGGCACGCAGGTCCTCGACCCGCGGACAGGGCTGCTCGGCATACTCCAGCCCGTGTGCCGCGAGCGCGCCGATCGCGGCCAGCGCCTGGTCCACGTCCCACCCGCCGTTGGCGTCGACCCGGATGCGCACGTCGGCGCCGACGACGTCGCGGACCGCGGCCACCCGGTCGACGTCGTCGGCCAGGGACTGTCCCCGCTCGGCGACCTTGACCTTGACAGTGCGGCACCCGTCGTAGCGAGCGAGCACGTCCGCGACCTGGCCCGGTGGCACGGCGGGCAGCGTGGCGTTGACCGGCACCTCTTGGCGCACCGGCTCCGGGAAGCCGACCCACGCCGCCTCCACCGCGGCTGCGAGCCAGCGGGACGACTCGGCCCGGTCGTACTCGAGGAAGGGGGCGAACTCGCCCCACCCGGCCGGCCCCTGGACGAGGACCGCCTCGCGGTGCTCGACGCCGCGGAAGCGGAGCCGCAGCGGCAGGGAGACCACCCGCATCCCGTCGAGCAGCGCGTCGAGAGGCGGCAGGGTCATCGAGCGAAGACCGCCTCGGGCCCGTTGGCCAGCGCCAGGTCGACGCGGCGGCGCTGGTCGGGCTCCAGCTCGGGCAGGGCGCCGGCGTCGAACCAGCGGGAGTCGCTCGACTCGTCGTCGGCGGCGTACGGCTCGCCGCTGACCCACGAGCAGCGGAAGCAGAGACTGAGGAACGTCGACCGGTCGCCGTTCTCGAACTCGATCTCGGGCGTGGCGTGAGCCCAGACGAGGCGATCCGCCACGGCGACGACCCCCGTCTCCTCGAGGATTTCGCGCTCGGCGCCGACGGCCGGCTCCTCCCCCGGGTCGAGGATGCCGGTGACCGGGGTCCAGGCCCCGGTGTCGGCCCGCCGCACCAGCAGGACCTCGTCGCCGTCGGAGCCGGGTCGTACGACGACGGCGGCCACGGCCGGCAGCCACAGCGCAGCGGTGCCGACCCGCTCCCGCAGTGCGACGATGAAGTCCGGGATCGGCATGGCCGCACCATACGGCCCAAAACCCGGGTGTCCGGAATGTTGAACGCTCAACTAGCGTTTGACCAGGCATACCATCAACCTGAGGAGTGGGACCTATGCCCGCCATCACCGTCGCCGACCCGACCGTCCTGCCGCGCATCCCCGTGCCGGCGCTCGCCGACCGCCCCCGGCCCGTCGTGCAGCGCATCGACGCACCGAGCGGCTACGAGGGTGACGGCTTCCCGGTGCGCCGTGCGTTCGCCGGAGTCGATCTCGCCCTCCTCGACCCGTTCATCCACATGGACCAGATGGGCGAGGTCGACTACGCGCCGGGCGAGCCGAAGGGCACGCCCTGGCACCCGCACCGCGGGTTCGAGACGGTCACCTACATCCTGGACGGCGTCTTCGACCACCAGGACAGCAACGGCGGGGGCGGCACCATCACCAACGGCGACACCCAGTGGATGACCGCCGGCTCGGGGCTCCTCCACATCGAGACGCCGCCGGAGTGGCTGGTCACCCAGGGCGGCCTGTTCCACGGGATCCAGCTGTGGGTCAACCTGCCCCGCAGCCAGAAGCTGGCGACGCCGCGCTACCAGGACATCCGCGCCCAGTCGGTCGGGCTGGCGACCACCGCCGACGGCGGCACGCTCGTGCGCGTCATCGCCGGTGAGGTGGCCGGGCTCCAGGGACCGGGCTCCACGCATACACCGATGGCCCTCGTGCACGCGACCGTCTCCCCGGGCGGGCGGCTCGAGCTGCCCTGGTCCAAGGACTACAACGCGCTGGTCTACGTGCTGTCAGGGGCCGGCACGGTCGGCAGCGGCACGGACGCCTCGCCCGTGGGCACCGGCAACCTGGTCGTGCTCGGCGCCGGTGACGTCATCACGGTCAGCGCCGACCGCATGCAGGAGAGCCGGCTCGCCGGTCTCGACGTGCTCGTGCTCGGCGGTCGCCCGATCCGCGAGCCGGTGGCGTGGGCCGGTCCGTTCGTCATGAACACCAAGGCCGAGGTCTTGCAGGCGTTCGAGGACTTCCAGGGCGGCCGGATGGGCCGCATCCCGGCGGTCCACGGGGCACCGACGACGCTGCAGGAGGGCTGACCGCGACCCCGGGCGTGCCCATATCCTGTCGCCCGTGACCGATACCGCCGCCGTGAGCGAGCTGTTCGACCCGGCGGCGTGGGAGGTCGTGGAGGGGTTCGACCTCACCGATGTCACCTACCACCGGGCCCGCGGGCTCGGCGCCGTGCGCATCGCCTTCGACCGGCCGGAGGTGCTCAACGCGTTCCGGCCCCACACGGTCGACGAGCTCTTCCGCGCCCTCGACCACGCCCGGGTGTCGCCCGACGTCGGGGTCGTCCTGCTCACCGGCAACGGCCCGTCCCCCAAGGACGGCAACTGGGCCTTCTGCTCGGGCGGTGACCAGCGCATCCGGGGTCGGTCAGGCTACCAGTACGCCTCGGGCGAGACCGCGGAGACCGTCGACACCGCGCTCACCAAGACGGCCGGCGGGCGGCTGCACATCCTCGAGGTGCAGCGCCTGATCCGGACGATGCCCAAGATCGTTGTCGCGGTGGTTCCTGGGTGGGCGGCCGGGGGTGGCCACTCGCTGCACGTCGTCTGCGACCTCACCATCGCCTCGCGGGAGCACGCCCGGTTCAAGCAGACCGACGCCGACGTCGGCTCGTTCGACGGCGGCTTCGGGTCCGCCTACCTGGCCCGGATGGTCGGCCAGAAGTTCGCCCGGGAGATCTTCTTCCTCGGGCGCACCTACTCCGCCGAGGACATGCACCGGATGGGTGCCGTCAACCTGGTCGCCGACCACGCCGACCTCGAGAAGGCGGCGCTCGAGGTCGCCCGCGAGATCATGAGCAAGTCACCGACGTCGCAGCGGATGCTGAAGTTCGCGCTCAACCTCGTTGACGACGGCCTCATGGGCCAGCAGGTATTCGCCGGGGAGGCGACCCGGCTGGCGTACATGACCGACGAGGCCCTCGAGGGCCGCGACCAGTTCCTCGAGAAGCGTGAACCCGACTGGTCACCGTTCCCCTGGTACTTCTGATCGGGAGCCGAGTGCTCGGCGCAGCGGGGTCGCCTCCGCGGACACCGCCCGTCGGTGGCGTCGGTGACGGTATGGTTCGTGCCGGTCACCTCGTCCCAGCGGCAGTCGTAGCGGCCGCCGTGTTGCTGTCACAACCATGTTCACGCTATGAAAGACGCTGCGAGCTGACCCGAGCCCAACGTCGTCAATGTCCGCCAAGGGCGCCGAAGACCTGGGCCGCCAGGTCGTCCATGGCCCCGCCGGTGATGTCGTCGAGAGTCACCGGCGCGCCGTCCGCGCCGGTGAGCGCCACCCGCCAGTTGGGGTACTCGTCGATCGTGCCCGGCTGGTTGACGGCCTGCTTGTCGCCGACGAGGTCGGCGAGCGCGACCGCCAGCATCCGGCTCGGCGTGCTGGCCAGCCACCGGTGCAGGGCCACGAGCATGTCGCCCGGACCCGCATCCTCGGCAAGCAGTCCGCGGGCGACGAGGTCGTGCCGCACCGCGTCGATGGCCAGGCGCTCGGACGCCTGCTCCTCCTCGACGGTGCGGGTCAACAACCCGAGGCGCTCGCGGATCGCGACGTGCTCCAGGGCGAGATAGCCCGCGGTGGGCGGCAGGTCGTGGGTGGTCACCGACGACAGGCACAGCTCGCGGTATGCCTCGGGTGGCCTCGGGCCGTCGTCGTCCCACTCGAACCACAGGATCGACGTGCCCAACACACCCCGCTCGAGCAGGTAGTCGCGCGCGGACGGCTCGACCACCCCGAGGTCCTCGCCGATGACGACGGCACCGGCCCGGTGGGCCTCCAGCGCAAGGATGCCGATGAGCGCCTCGTGGTCGTAGCGCACGTATGCCCCCTGGTCGGGCGTGAGGCCCGCAGGGATCCACCAGAGCCGGAACAGCCCGATGATGTGGTCGATCCGCACCCCGGCCGAGTCGCGCAGCGCGGTGCGGACCATGTCGCGGAACGGCCGATATCCCTGCTGCGCAAGTCGATCCGGCCGCCAGGGCGGTTGGCCCCAGTCCTGGCCGAGCTGGTTGAACTGGTCCGGCGGCGCGCCCACCTTGACCCCGACCGCGAGCGTGTCGGAGAGGCTCCAGGCGTCGGAACCCTCCTCGTGCACGCCGACCGCTAGGTCCTCGATGAGGCCCAGACGCATCCCGGCCCGTCGCAGCGTGGCCTGCGCCGCACGGACCTGCTCGGCGAGCACCCACTGCAGCCAGCAGTGCAGGTCCACCGCTTCGGGGTTGTCGGCCTGGAAGCGGGCGACGCCCTCCCCGCGAGGGTCCTGCAGGCCCTCAGGCCAGTCGCTCCAGGGCAACCCGTGCTTCTCGGCGATGGCACACCACGTCGCGTATGAGGTCAGTCCGGCTCCCTCCTCGGCGAGGAACCGGCGGTAGTCCCGGCCCCGCGCCCCGCGCAGCCCGACGGCGTGGACCAGTCCCAGCGCGACGCGCTTGAGCCGCCAGGACGCGTCACGGTCGACGCCACCGGCGGCGTTGAGGGCACGGCCCCGCACGGCGATGGCCTCGAACCTGACGCGGTCCTCCGCGTCGAGCCGGCGGGCCTCGGGGATGTCCTCGACCCGGAGGTAGAGCGGGTTGAGGAAGCGGCGCGTCGTCGGCAGGTAGGGCGACGGCTCCATCTCGGCGACGGGCTCCGCGGCGTGCAACGGGTTGACGAGCACGAAGTCGGCGCCGTGCTCGTCAGCGGCCCAGGCCCCGAGCTCACCGAGGTCGGCCAGGTCGCCGACACCCCATGACGCCGACGAACGCACTTGGTACAGCTGCGTCGTCAGTCCCAGCGCAGGTCGTGCGGCGAGCCCCGCCGGCAGCTCCAGCCGCTTCGGGGTGACGACCAGCGTGGCCTCGGTCGAGGTGGGGTCGAGGGGTGAGGCGTCCAGATGGGCGACGAGGCGGTGCCAGCCCAACGGCAGGTTGCCGGGCAGCTCGAACGTCGCCTCGCCCACCTCCGCGCCGTCGACCGAGCGGGGCGCGACGAGGTGCTCGACCTGGCGCACGTCTCGGACCGCGCCGTCCTCGAGCTCGACCGTCAGCCGGACCCCCGTGCCGTGGGGCACGTGCACGGCCACCCATGGCGTCCACCCCTCGCGAGCGACCACGGTCGGCGGCAGGGTGCGCCGCCAGCGCTGGTCCTCACAGGCGTCGAGGGACGCGTCGACCGCTTCCGGCGTCCCCGCCGCCACATCGAGGGCAGCGAGCACCGCGACGACCGTCTTGGTGTGGATCGGTGCGTGCCGGCCCTGCCAGTCCCAGTAGTCGGTCGCGACCCCGTATGCCGCCGCCAGCCGGCGCAGCGGCTCCGACGGCGTCGCCTCCTCGTCGGGCTCCGTGGGGGGTTCGTTGGGCGTGGCTGACATGGCGGCCATCCTGCCGTGGCGGCCTGATCGTGGTCACCGGCGCTCGTCCTGCGGTCCCGCCGAGGAGGGTCGACAGGGCAGACTGGCCCCCGTGACCACAGACCAGTCGACGACGACCGCAGCGAGCCCCGAGGGGAGCGACCAGAGCGACACCGCGGCATACCGGATCGAGCACGACACCATGGGCGAGGTCCGCGTGCCGCGAGATGCGCTGTGGCAGGCGCAGACCCAGCGGGCGATCGAGAACTTTCCGATCTCCGGCACCCCGTTCGAGCCCGCGCTGACCCGGTCTCTCGGCCGCATCAAGGGGATCGCCGCCCACGTCAACGCCGAGCTCGGCGTGCTGCCGGCCGAGATCGCCGACGCCGTGGCGACCGCCGCCGACGAGGTGACGCGTGGCGAGCACGACGACCAGTTCCCGCTCGACGTCTTCCAGACCGGCTCGGGCACGTCGAGCAACATGAACGCCAACGAGGTCATCGCCAGCATCGCCAGCCAGGCGTCCGGCAGCCGGGTGCACCCCAACGACCACGTCAACGCCTCGCAGAGCAGTAACGACGTCTTCCCCACGGCCATCCACATCGCGACCACCGCCGTCCTCGTCACCGAGCTGGTGCCCGCGCTCACCCACCTCGCCGAGTCACTGGAGCGCAAGGCCGACGAGTTCAGCGAGGTCGTCAAAGCCGGCCGTACGCACCTCATGGACGCGACGCCGGTCACCCTCGGCCAGGAGTTCGGCGGGTATGCCGCGCAGATGCGCTACGCGGTCGAGCGCGTCGAGGCCGCGCTCCCCCGGGTGGCCGAGCTGCCGCTCGGCGGCACCGCGGTGGGGACCGGGATCAACACGCCGCCCGGTTTTGCGGCCAAGGTCATCGCCAAGCTCGCCGCCGACACGGGGCTGCCGTTCACCGAGGCGCGCAACCACTTCGAGGCGCAGGGCTCACGCGACGGGCTCGTCGAGGCGTCCGGGGTCTTGCGAACGATTGCCATCGGCATGGTGAAGATCTGCAACGACCTGCGCTGGATGGGTTCCGGCCCGCGCGCGGGGCTCGGTGAGATCGCCATCCCCGACCTGCAGCCCGGGTCGTCGATCATGCCGGGCAAGGTCAACCCCGTCGTCTGCGAGGCGACGATCATGGCCTGCGCGCAGGTCATGGGCAACGACCACGCGGTGGCGTTCGCGGGAGCCTCGGGCACGTTCGAGCTCAACGTCATGATGCCCGTGATGGCCCGCAACCTCCTCGAGTCGGCGCGGCTGCTGAGCAACGTCAGCCTGGTGCTCGCCGACACGTGCGTCGACGGCATCACCGCCAACGTGGAGCACGCCCGGCACCTGGCCGAGTCGTCTCCGAGCATCGTCACGCCGCTCAACCGCTACATCGGCTACGAGAACGCCGCCGCGGTGGCGAAGAAGGCGCTCAAGGAGAGCAAGACGATCCGTCAGGTCGTCCTCGAGCAGGGCTTCGTCGAGCAGGGCAGGCTGACCGAGGAGCAGCTGGACACGGCCCTCGACGTCATGTCGATGACCCGCCCCGCCCGCTGACCGACCGGCCCGGCCACTGACCACTGACCCACCCGGGCGGCATACCCGCCTTCGCTGACCCGCTGACCCACCCGGGCGGCATACCCCACCGACCCACTGACCCGCTGACCCACCCGGGCGGCATACCCGCCTTCGCTGACGGGCCCGCCAAAGGTCACCTTTGGCGCCTCGGGTTCGTCGATCCACGAGGACGCGGTCACCCTCTCCGCTCCAGGAGACCCACCTCAGTCGAGAGGTCAAGATGTGCCGCCTGGAGCATCCCCAGGCGACACATCATGACCTCTCGGCTGCGCGAAAGTGTCCAGAGGTGACCTTTGGCGGATCCAGCGGGCCTCGGGCGTGGAAACCGTCGACCCCGCTCAGCCTGGTCAGCCCAGTCAGCCCAGTCAGCCCGGTCAGCCCGCTCAGCCCCGCTCAGCCTGGTCAGCCCGCTCAGCCTGGGCAGCCCGGTCAGCGCGGCCGGCTGGCCTACGGGCCTCTTGCTGGGGGCACGTAGCATTCGCGCATGACCGGACTACGGCGCCTGGGTATGCCTCGGGGCGCCGCCGTGGAGTCGGTCATGGGTGACCTCGCCAAGGCCCTCGAGGGCGGCGGAGCGCTGCTGCCGGGGCCGCCGGACGCGACCGCGGGCGATCTGCTGCCCGACCCGCCGGACGAGGTCGCCCTCGTCGTCGGCACCTCTGGGTCGTCCGGGCGCCCGAAGCTGGCGATGCTCACCGCCGACAACCTCGTTTCCTCCGCGGCCGCCACCCACGCGGTGCTCGGCGGCACCGGGCGGTGGCTGCTGGCCATGCCGGCCCACCACATCGCCGGGCTCCAGGTGCTGGTGCGCTCGATCGTGGCGGGCACCCGGCCCGCTGTCCTCGACCTGACACCAGGATTCACGCCCGCCGGGTTCGTCGACGCGACCCGTGAGCTCACCGCCGGACCGGGGCGCCGCTACACCGCCGTCGTGCCCACCCAGCTGACCCGGCTGCTCGAGGATCCCGCGGCCCGTGAGGCGCTAGCGTCCTATGACGCCGTCCTCGTCGGCGGGGCGGCCACCGGTGCGACCGACCGGGCCCGCGCCAGGCGGGCGGGGGCCCGGGTCGTCACGACGTTCGGGATGAGTGAGACCTCCGGCGGCTGCGTCTACGACGGTGTGCCCCTTCCGGTCAGCCAGGTGCACATCGACAACGACCACCACGTCGTCCTCGGCGGCCGGACCGTTGCGCTCGGCTACCTGGGCGAGCCGGCTCTCACCCGTGACGCGTTCACCGTCGACAGCGACGGCACCCGGTGGTTCCGCACCGACGACCTCGGCGCCTTCGACGATCACGGACGGCTGCGCATCGAAGGCCGCGCCGTCGACCTCATCAACACCGGCGGTCTCAAGGTCGCCCCCGGACCGGTCGAGGACGCCATCGTCCGCTTCGTGCCCGGGGTGCTCGACGCCGTCGTCATCGGCACGAGCCACCCGACGTGGGGCGAGGCGGTCTCCGCGGCCGTGACGCTGCGCCGCGGGGCGCCGGTTCCCACCGTTCGTGACGTGCGGGCGGTGCTGCGCGGCATCCTGCCCGACCACGCTCTCCCCCAGCGCCTCCTCGTCCTCGACGTGATCCCACAGCGAGGCCCCGGGAAACCCGACCGCCGCGCGTTGGGCACGGCCTTCGGTGAGACTATGGGGATGTCGATGCCTGACGTCGATGACGACGGGGGGGTGGTCCGGTGCTGAGGGTGCTGTTCACGGTCGCCTGGCTGGCTCTGCTGGTCTACGCCGCCGTCGACTGCGTCCAGACCGACGACCGGGCGGTGAAGTACCTGCCCAAGGTGGGGTGGTTCGCCGTCATCGTCCTCATCCCGTTCCTCGGCCCGGTGGCCTGGCTGATGACGCGCGAGAAGTCGGTGCCTCCGCGCAACCGACAGGTCCGCGGTCCGCGTGGCCCCGAGGACGACCCCGACTTCCTGCGTAACCTCTGACGCGTGGCGCGCTGAGTCTCACCCGCGTCCTGACCGCACAAGCTACAGAGAGTCCCAGAGAGCACCCATGGCTACGCTGTCCGACTGGGTGCAGGGCGCCCGCCCCCGAACCCTCCCCATCGCCGTTTCCCCCGTCGCCGTCGGCACGGGAGCGGCATACGCCCTGGGCCAGCAC
>JALZBI010000068.1 GCA_030947565.1 Actinomycetota bacterium | reverse complement strand
ACAGCAGACTCACGTCGGAGCCAAGACGTTCACGTATGCTGCGGTGCTCGACGGCCTGCGGGTGGGCCGGGTCTCGTCGACCACGGCGGCCTAGCTGGCCCCGTCGTCGTGTCCGTGCGCACCGAAGGCACCCGCAGCGCGGTGGGACTGCCCGGCGCGGTCGTGGACCCCAAGAGTCCCGCGGCTGATGTCCTGGGCGACGCCGAGCCGTGCGCCGACCTGTGGTTCTACACGAACCCCATCTGGCTCATCCCCAAAGGCGTGACCGTGACCGCTCTTCACTGGCGGACCACCGGTGAGGCCGAGCACGCGATGCTCGGCCTCACCGAGCTGGCGTCGCACCCGGATCTGATCATGGCGACCCACTTCGTCGACGGAGCGGTCGTCGTCACCGCTCAGGCCGACGGCCCGGTCGAGGTGTGGGGGCCGGCCGGGGCCGCTGCGGCTCTCGCCGAACCGGCCGAGCGGCATACCGCACGCCGGTCGGGTCGGCTGTTCCGCTTTCCCGGCGTTGACGACCTCGTCGGTGGACGACGTGGTCGGTCGGATGACGGTGGCGCAGCTGATGGCCCGCTCGGCGGTCGACGACGTCGTCATGCTCGGACACGTGAGCCCCTCGGCCCCGAAGCGGTGGTCGACACCCAGGAATTCGTCCGGCCGCACTTCGTCGACGGTCGCGTCGTCCTCGACGTCCGACCGGCCTCGGACGGCGTGGCCGTCCCGTTCGAAAGGCGCCACCCGACCCCATGCTGCGCCGACCACTGACCCCACCCCAAAACCCCACCCCAAACCCCACCGGACTCACGTTTTCGTCGGTTCGACGTCCGTCCAGACCGCCGAACCGACGAAGACGTGAGTTCGGTGGGTTGGCGGGCCGGGGCACCTCGTACGTCGGGCATTGTCTTCGGTATACAGTCGCAGGACCACGGCGTCGTGAGGGCGCGGATTCGGCTCTGGGGGCTCGACGTATGCGTGAGGACGACCGGTCGGGCACTCTCGGTCACCGCCACCAGGCACTGCGTGAACAGGTGCTGGAGGAGATCCGGGGGCGCATCGTCGACGGACACTACCCGCCGGGGACGCGCCTGACGGAGGAGCGGTTGGCCGCCGACTTCGGGGTGTCCCGCAACCCGGTTCGCGAAGCCCTGCGGGTCGTGGAGACCGAGGGCTTCGTAACCATGACCCCACGTCGCGGCGCTGTCGTGGCGACCCCCAACGCGGACACGATCGGCGACCTGTTCGCGATCCGCGGCAGTCTCGAGGCGACGTCCGCCCGGCTGGCCGCGGAGCGTGCCACGCCCGACGACGTCCGAGCCCTGCGCGGTCTGCTCGAGGCGGCGCGCATCGCGACCGAGGAGCGCGACCTCGATCGGGTGGCCCAGCTCAACAACGAGCTGCACAAGCTGTGCATCGCCATCACCGGAAATCGTTGGCTCATGCAGATGTCGAGCGCCCTCTATCTCCACGTGCACTGGGTCTTCCGCATCGGCGCGGCCCAGCGCGCCCCGCACTCGTGGGCCGAGCACATCCGCATCGTCGACGCGATCGAGGCGCACGACCCCGACGCGGCCGAGGCCGCCGTGCGGGTGCACCTGCGCGCGGCCGCGACGGCGGCCATGGCCAACATCTGAGGGACCTGCCGGGTGGGCACACGAACGGGCGTTGATGGACCCAACGCCCCCGCGCCGGGGAAACGGCGCACCAATGCCCGTCGGCGTGTTCGCCGACCCAGGTCAGCGGCCGACGGCGTACCCCTGCATCCCGCGCGGGTTGGCACCGGCGCTGAGCACGCCGCTCACCGGATCGCGGCGCACCGCGCACATCCGCCCCAGGCTCCAGGGGTCGCTGAGCCGTACCTCGTGGCCACGCTGGCGGAGACCGTCCACCACATCCGGGTCGACGCGGTCCTCGATGACGATGACTCCGGGTTCGGTGGCCCGCGGCCAGAAGGACGACGGGAACGCCGGCGTGTTCCACATCGGCGCGTCGATGGCCTCCTGCAGGTCCTGGCCCTGCACGAGATGCCGGAGCAGGAAGATCAGCTGCCACTGGTCCTGCTGGTCCCCGCCGGGAGACCCGCACGCCAGGACCGGCACCCCGTCTTTCAATACCAAGGTCGGCGTCAAGGTGGTGCGCGGCCGCCGCCCGGGTGCCAGCGACGACGCGAGTCCCGGCTCCAGCCAGGCCATCTGGAGCCGGCTACCCAGTGCAAAGCCCAGCTCCGGGATGGTCGGTGACGACTGCAGCCAGCCGCCGCTCGGGGTCGCAGAGACCATGTTGCCCCACCGGTCGACGACGTCGATGTGGCACGTGTCGCCCCGAGTCACCCCGGAGGCCGACACCGTCGGCTCCCCCGTCGTGGCGTCCCGGCGCCGTGACGTGTCGGACGACTGGGTATGCCTGGGCAGCACGGGGGTGCGGCCGTCCGGGCTGCCGGGACGCAGCTCCAGAGCCGCGTGGTCGCCGATGAGGGCAGCGCGCTCCTGCGCATAACCCGGGGACAACAAGGTCGTCAGGGGGACGTCGTCGACGTCGCCGTACCAGGCCTCTCGGTCGGCGTAGGCGAGCTTCATCGCCTCGGTCTGGACGTGGATGCCCTGCGCGGTCGAGGGGTCAAGGGCCGCATCGTCCGCCTCGTCACCGTGGGCGTCGAGCAGCTGCAGGGTCTGCAGCAGCGCCGGCCCTTGGCCCCAGGCCCTCGTCTTCGCGACGGTCACCCCGTGCCAGTCGAGGGTGGTCGCGTCCTCCCAGGTCGCCTCGAAGTCGGCCATGTCCTGCGCCGTCACCAGCCCCGGGTGGGCGTCACCGCTGGAGTCGTGGTGGGCCCGGCGCATGAAGGCGTCGACCGCCACAGCCACAAACCCCTCGCCCCACGCGCGCCGGGCGGCGTCGATCTGGGCCTCCCGTGAGCCTCCAGCGTCGCGGCCGGCCCGCACGAGGCGTTCGAGGGTGTCGGCGAGCGCGGGGTTGCCGAACAGCTGCCCCGGTGCCGGGGGGCCGCCGCCCGCCAGCCAGAGCTCGGCCGAGGTGGGCCAGTGGGAGGTGAAGAGGTTCTGCACGGTGCCGATGGTGGCGGCCACCCGCTCGAGCAGCGGGTGCCCATCGCGGGCATACCCGACGGCCGGTTCGAGGATCTCACCGATGCTCTGAGTTCCCTTGTCGCGCAGCAGGAGAAGCAAGGCGTCGACGGCTCCGGGGACGGCGGCGGCGAGCGGGCCGGAGCCGGGGACGAGGTCCATGCCCAAGCCGGTGAAGTGGTCGATGGTCGCGCCGGCCGGTGCCGGGCCCTGCCCGCAGAGCACCCGTGGGGTCGGGTCCTCGGCCGTCGCGATGATGGCCGGCATGTCCCCACCGGGGCCGTTGAGGTGCGGCTCGACGACGTGGAGGACGAACCCGGCCGTCGCGGCGGCGTCGAAGGCGTTGCCCCCACGCTCGAGGGCGCGCATGGCGCACTGCGAGGCGATCCAGTGCGTCGTGGACACCATCCCGAAGGTGCCCTGGAGGGTCGGTCGGGTGGTGAAGGTCACCGGGAGTCCTGTTCTGTGGTGGGGGCGTTCGACCGCTGCGCCGTGTCGTTCTGCTCACGCACATCGGGGCCGTTGCCGTCGTCGTCGACGAGGTGACAGGCCACGGTGCGGTTGCCGACCGGGCGCAGCAGCGGCACGTCCGTGACGCAGCGCTCGACGGCCACGGGACAGCGGGTGTGGAACCGGCAGCCGCTCGGCGGGTCCATCGCTGAGGGGATGTCGTCCCCGAGGAGCACAGGCTGCCGCGAGCGCTGGCGGACCGGGTCGGCGACGGGCGCAGCCGCGAGCAGGGCCTGCGTGTAGGGATGCGCGGGTCGGCTGAAGATCGTTTCCCGAGAGCCGTGTTCGACCAGCTGCCCGAGGTACATCACGGCGATCTCGTCGGCGAGGTACTCAACGGCCGAGAGGTCGTGCGTGATGAACAGGCAGGCGAAGCCGATGTCACGCTGCAGGTCGGCGAGCAGGTTGAGCACCGACGCCTGCACCGACACGTCGAGCGCGCTGGTGGGCTCGTCAGCGATGAGCAGGGTCGGGTCGCTCATCAGCGCCCGGGCGATGCTGACCCGCTGGCGTTGGCCACCGGACAGCTCGTGCGGGTAGCGGCGGGCCACCTCGGGACGCAGGCCGACCCGGCCGAGCGCCTCCGACACCTTCTCCCGCTGAGCCTCTCGCGACCGCCGTCCCCCCTGCAGGCGCAGCGGTTCGGAGACGACGTCACCCACGAGCATCCGCGGGTCAAGAGAACCGGCAGGGTCCTGGAACACCATCGAGACGTGGGTGCGGTGTGGGCGCAGGGCGCGACGGGACAGGTGGGTGACGTCGGTGCCTTCGAGGCGGACCTCGCCGTCAGAGGGCTCCAGGAGCCGCACGATGCACCGGCCGACCGTGGACTTGCCCGAACCGCTCTCGCCGACCAGGGCGAGGACCTGGCCGCTTCGCAGCTGGAGGGAGACGCCATCGACGGCCCGCACGGGGCCGAAGTGCATGACGAGGTTGCGCACGTCCAGCACCACGTCGGCGGCGGCCGTGGCCCGGTCCTGAGGTGTGCCGGTTGCCGTGCTCATCGGTCGGATCCCCTCGCCGCGTCGTGCGGGTGCCAGCAGGCCACGAGGTGCGCCGATGCGTTCAGTATGGGTGGCGGTGGTGGCGGTGCCGGTGCCGCCTGCGGACCCGCTCCGCCGAGTGCGGCCAACGGCGGCCGCTTCGAACGGCAGTCGTCCTGAGCCGCCGGGCACCGCTCAGCGAAGGTGCAGGCGTCCGGCTGCTCACTGAGCACGGGGACGAGGCCGGGGATCTCCTGGAGCCGGTGGGTGCCTGCATACCGACCGGCCGTCGGCGCCGCCGCGAGCAGCCCGCTCGTGTAGTGATGCCGGGGGGAGGCGAAGAGCTCATCGACTCCGGCGCGCTCGACGACCCGACCGGCATACATGACGACGACCCGGTCGGCGATGTCGGCGATGACCCCCAGATCGTGGGTGATGATGAGGATGCTGGTGCCGAGCCGGTCGCGCAGCTCGCGAAGCACGGTGAGGATGCCGGCCTGCACGGTGACGTCGAGCGCGGTCGTCGGCTCGTCGGCGACGAGCACCTCAGGGTCTCCGGCGACGGCCATGGCGATCATGACCCGCTGGCGCATCCCGCCGGACAGCTGGTGGGGGTACTGCTTGACCCGCTCCCGCGGCGACGGGATGCCGACCAGCTGCAGCAGCTCGACCGCCCGGTCGAGGGCGGCCGATTTGGACAGCTTGCGGTGGGTCTGGAGGACCTCAGCGATCTGGCGGCCCACCGTCAGCACCGGGTTCAAGGACGTCATCGGCTCCTGGAAGATGTAGGCGATCTTCTGCCCGCGCACCTCGCGGAGGTCCTTGGCTGAGGCCCCGACGAGCTCCTGCCCGAGAAGCCGCACCGAGCCGCTGACCGCGGCGCTGCGCGGCAGCAGCCCGGCCAGGCTCATCGCCGTCACGCTCTTGCCGCAGCCCGACTCGCCCACGACACCGACGATCTCGCCGCGTCCGAGGGTGAGGTCGACGTCGTCGACGGCACTGACCGTGCCGCTCTCCGTCCGGAACGTCACGGTGAGGCCCTCGACCTCGAGCACCGGTCCGGTGCTGGCCGCGTCGCGTCCCTGCTTCTCCACGGTCAGCGTCACCGTCGGCTCGCTTTCGGGTCGAGGGCGTCGCGCAGGCTGTCGCCGAAAACGTTGAACGCCAGCGCCAACAGCATGATGGCGATGCCGGGCAGGACCGCCGCCCATGGGGCGCGGACAGCGAACTGCTGCGCGCTGGCCAGCATGGTGCCGAGGCTGGGCTCGGGCGGCTGGATGCCGAGACCGAGGAAGGACAGCACCGCCTCGCCGAGGATGGCAGCGGGGATGGCGACGGTGGCCTGCACGAGGATTACCGAGATGGCGTTGGGCAGGATGTGCCGCAACAGGATCCAGACATCGCCAGCACCGTCGACGACGGCCGCGGCGACGAAGTCCAGGGACTTGAGGCGGAGGGTGTCGGACCGGACGATGCGGATCACCCCGGGGATCTGGGCGATGCCGATAGCGACGGCCGCATTAGCCAGGCTGGCCCCGCGGATGGCGGCGAGGCCGACCGCGAGGATGAGGAAGGGGAACGCCAGCAGTAGGTCGGTGAACCGGGAGATGAACGCGTCCGCGGCCCGGAAGTAGCCGGCAACGAGCCCGAGCGGCACCCCGATGGCCAGCGCGGTCGCGACCGACAGCGCCCCGACGAGGAGCGAGGCACGCATCCCGAACATGATGCGAGACAGCACATCTCGGCCCAGGTCATCCGATCCCAGCAGGTGTCCCGGCGTGCCCGGAGGGGAGAGGGTGTGGGAGAAGTCGGTCTGCTCCGGCGCATACGGTGCGAGCACCGGGGCGAGCAGCGCGATAAGGATGGCGAGCAGGAGGACGGCGAAGCTGGCGAGGGCCAGGGGGGAGTGCATGAGCCGCCGGGCCACCAGCCGCAGCCGGGACGACTCACGACTGACGGGCGCGATGGGTTCGGTGGCCAGGGCCGCGTCGGCGCTCATGCCGCCTCACCTCCGACGCGCACCCGGGGGTCGACGAAGGAGTAGAGGAGGTCGACGGCGAAGTTGATGACGATGTAGGCCGTCGCGGTCACCAGGGTCACTCCTTGCAGGACGGGGTAGTCGCGCTGGAACACCGCGTCGATGGTCATCTTGCCGAAGCCCGGGAGGCCGAAGATCTGCTCGGTCACGACCGCCCCGGAGATGAGTCCCCCGAGCTGCAGGCCGACGATGGTGACGACGACGAGCAGGCTGTTGCGCAGGGCGTGCCGGCTGATGACCGTACGCCGGGGGAGCCCCTTGGCCTCGGCCGTGCGGACGAAGTCGGCCGACAGGTTGTCGAGCATCGCCGAACGGGTCTGCCGCATGATGATCGCGGCCAGGCCGGTGCCCAGGATGACGGACGGCAGGATGAGGTGGTGCAGGTTGGCTGCGGGGTCCTGCCAGAAGGACACGAAGCCGGAGGCCGGGAACAGCCCCGTCGCGACCGCGAGGTAGAGGATCGCGATGAGCCCCAGCCAGAAGTGCGGCACCGAGAGACCGAGCAGAGCGAAGGCGTTGGCGGCCCACTCGGCCGGGTGCCCGCGACGGACGGCCGCGACGACACCGGTCGTCACACCCAGCAGGATGGCGATGACGATCGCGAGCACCGACAGCTCGATCGTCACCGGCAGCGCCGTGCTGAGCATTGACTTCACGGTGGCGCCGGTGCGGATCGACGTACCCAGGTCGCCTTGCGCCGCGTGGCTGACGAACCGCCAGAACTGCACCGGGAGGGACTGGTCCAGGCCGTACTCGCTGCGGATCGCGGCCAGCGCCTCCGGGGTCCGGTCCTCGCCCGCGAGGGCGAGAGCCGGGTCTCCCGGGAGGGCGCGGACACCGAGGAAGACGACGAGGGTCGCGAGGATCAGGGTGACCAGCGAGTGCCAGGCCCGGTTGAGCAGGTAACGCTGCACGCGGGCGCTGCTCTTACTTGGCCGCGCCGGCGAAGGCCACCCGGATCACGCCGTCCGGGAAGACCTGGACGCCCTTGACCTTGGTCGTGACGCCCGTCAGGTTGCGCTGCCGGTAGAGGTAGATCAGCGGGTCGTCCTTCTGCAGCTGGGTGACCACCTGGCCGTAGAGGTCCTTGCGCTGGGCCAGGTCGTTGCTCTGCCGCGCCTGGGTGAGCAGCTGGTCGACCTGCGGGTTGCTGTACGCGCCGACGTTCTGGCTCGCGGCCGTCCCGACGAAGTTGGTGATGTTGGCGTCGGGGTCGATGCGGCCGGACCACCCGAGGGCCAGCAGCGAGAACTCGCCGCGGTCCTGCTGGTCCAGCAGCGCGGCATACTCGACCGGCTTGATCTTGAGGTCGAAGCCGCCGTCCTTGACCATCGCCTGCAGGGCCTGGGCGAACCGCAGGCTGTCGGGGTTGTTGGAGATCGACATCTCGATGGGGAACGGCACGGTCACACCCGCGCTCTGGAGCATCTGCTTGGCCTTGGCCGGGTCGTGCGCCGGGCAGGCCTGCGCGGCGGTCGACGAGAACTCGCTCAGGGGCGAGATGGGCGAGCAGGCGACGGTGTTGAGGTCGTTGAAGATGACCTTGACCAGCCCGGCGCGGTCGATGGCCATGGCGAAGGCCTGTCGCACCATGGGGTTGGACGCCTCGGGCCGGTCGATCTTCTGGGCCGGCTTGCCGACGCCGGCGACGTTGCCGGTGTTGAAGGTCAGCCCCTGGTAGCCCAGCGACTGCGAGCTGAGGATGGTCAGCGAGCTGTCCTTCTGGAGAGTGGGCACGTCCTGGGTGGACAGCGAGTCGGCCACCTGGACGTCACCCGATCGCAGGTTCGCCGACCGTATGTTGGCGTCGGTGATGATCCGGTAGGAGAGGCCGTCGTAGTGCACCTTGGCCGCGTCGTAGTAGTTCGGGTCCTTGACCAGGTCGATGGAGTTCTGCGGCACCCGCTTGGAGAACTTGTAGGGACCGACGCAGACGGGGCTGTTGGCGAAGTTGGCGCCCGCCGCGCTTGCGGCCGTGGGGCTGACGATCATGCCCGCCCGGTCGGTGAGGGCCGCGGTCAGCGGGGCGAACGGCTGCTTGAGGTGCACGACAACGGTTTTTGCGTCGGTGGCCTCGACGGTGTCGATCGGGCCGAGCTCGCTCTTGCGCGCCGTGCCCGACAGGGTGAGGTTGCGGTCGAAGGT
>JALZBI010000366.1 GCA_030947565.1 Actinomycetota bacterium | reverse complement strand
CGTTGTGAGGCAAGACGATTGGACAACCAGTCCAACGTGGTGAACAGCCGGTCGTAGGCGTCGTCATAGGCCTTCTGGGTGCCGGCGAAGCCGCATCGGTAGACGCCGTTGTTGACTTCGGTGTAGACCCGCTTCATCACCGGGTCCATCTCCGCGCGCAGGTGCTCGGGGTAGAGGTCGGGCGCCCCCTCGCGATGGTGCGCTTTCCACTGCGTCGACAGGTCGAGGGTCATCTGGGCGAAGTCGTTGGTGACGACTCCGCCCGTGGGGACGTCGACGATGCAGGGCACGGTGATGCCCTTCGGGTAGCCAGGAAACCGGCGTTCGTAGGCGTCCTTGATCCGCGTGATCTGGAGCACCGGGTCGACCTCGCCCGGGTCGAGGTCGAACGTCCAGGAACGCTGGTCGTGGGTCGGCCCGCAGATGCCCATCGACAGCACCGGCTCGAGCCCGAGGAGCCGCCGCACGATGATGGCGCGGTTCGCCCAGGGACACGCGCGAGCGACGACGAGCCGGTAGCGGTCGGGCTCCACCAGCCACGGGCCTTCGTCGGCGGTGATGCGGTCCTCGATATAGGTCGTGTCGCGCTCGTAGGACGGTTCGACGTAGGCCGGCATAGCGCGACCCTAGGTCAGACCCGGCAGCCCCGCAGCGCAGGCGGGCCGTAGGCGACAATGGGGGGCATCGGGCTGACGGCGGCACGGGAGTGGAGGGACCATGGGACGCGAGGTCCTGCCGCTGACCGTCGACCGGCTCTCCGACCTGCCCGGGTCGTGCGCCGACTGCGTCTTCTGGGAGCTCGGACCGGCCCTCGCCCGCCGGGGCCGGGCGCGCCCTCGCGAACAGAAGGAGGGCTGGCTCACTGCCACCCTGCTCGAGTGGGGGTCGCCGGGTCGGGTCGTCTACGTCGACGACCGGTGCGCGGGATACATCACGTATGCGCCTGCGCATCTCGTGCCCCGTTCCCTCGCCTTCCCCACGTCGCCGGTCAGCCGGGACGCCGTCGTGCTCGTCACCGCCCACATCGACCCCGAGTTCGCGGGCCAGGGGCTCGGACGGGTGCTCGTGCAGGCCGCCGCCAAGGATGCGTTGCGGCGGGGCACCCGCGCGCTCGAGGCGTACGGTTCGAGCAACCCCGGTGACTGCGTGCTGCCAGCGGACTTCCTCAGTGCGGTGGGTTTCAAGACCGCCCGGGAGCACCGGTCCTACCCGCGGATGCGGCTCGACCTGCGTACGGCGCTGCGCTGGCGCGGTGAGGTGGAGCAGGCGGTGGAGCGGCTGCTCGCGCCGGTGCGCGGCATGGCACCCCAACCGGCCGGGGCAGCGCACCGCGGCGGCCCGGACCCGACCTGACGGCGACCGAGTTCACCTGAGTAGCGCCGCTTTTCGAGGACTCGCCGCGGTCGGAGCCGGTCAAGACCCGGGGAGGTCAGCCCGCGAGGTCGGCGAGGTCCTGGCGCAGGTCACCCAGCCGCAGGACACCGGTGCTGCTCGTGTCCTGCTCACCGAGGTAGAGGCGCTGGAGAGCCACGACGACGCCTTCGGCGATGTCGTCGCGGAAGGACGCCTGGCGTAGCAACGCGGCGTCGTCGGGGTTGCTGACGTAGCCGGTCTCGATGCGGACAGCGGGCATCCGGGTGTGCTGCAGCAGCGTCCAGGACCGGGCATGGGTGCGGCAGTCGGTCAGGCCGGTGCGGGCGACCGTCTCGCGTTGGATGAGCTCGGCCAGCTGCTCGCCGACCGCCGACCATGCTCCGAACCGCTTCTGTCCGAAGAAGAAGGTCGCGACGCCGCTGGCGTCCTGCTGGTCGGCGGTGTCGCAGTGCAGGGACAGCACGATGTCGGCGCGGTGCTCGTTGGCGAAGTGCGCTCGCGACTCGTCGTCTCCAGGGCTGGAGGCGCGGGTGCGGGTGTAGAACACCGTGGCGCCGTGGGCACTGAGGCGGCCTTCGATGCGTCGGGCGATGTCGAGGACGACGTCGGCCTCGACGACCCCGTGGGCGACCGCTCCACGGTCGGCGCCGCCGTGCCCGGGGTCGAGGACGACAACTCGCCCCGCGAGGCTGTGACCGGACCGGCGCACCTGCTCGCGCTCACGCAGCGACTGGGGTGACCCGCCGGCCACGCTGCGGCGTAGGTCGGCAAAGGCCCGCAGGGTGTCGGGGCCGACCTGGCCGTCGGGAAGCAGGCCGACGCCGCGCTGAAAGGCCCGCACCGCCGCCTCCGTGTCGGGGCCGAACAGGCCGTCAACGCGACCGGGGTCGAAGCCGAGGCCGAGGAGACGCTCCTGCAGCGTGGTGACGTCGTCGCCACGGGCCAGGTGCCCCGGGGTGTGCTGGAGCAGCCGGTCACCGAGCCCCCAGCGGGCGGCGTCGAGGGCGCTGAACGTCCAGGGCCCGACGATGCCGTCGACGAGCAGGCCCCGCTGCTGCTGGAAGGAACGCACCGCGTGGTCGAGGGACTCGTCGAACAGCTCGGCGTCGACGGGTGCCTGCTCGCGGGTCGGTGTCTCCTGGGCGACCCCGTGGTCCTGCGCGCTCGCGAGGCGCTCACGTAGGTCTTTGACGACAGGTCCCCGATAGCCGACGCGGGCCACCAGACCGGTGCGTGGTTCGGTCACGTCGCCTCCCTCCGGACCGGTGCCTCGGTCGACGACCGGGCGCGGTGCTCACGAACCATAACCGACCAACCACCCCAGAAGCCCCCGGCGACAGGCCCACCTGTATTGCTAGGGATGGCGGTCGGGCGCCGACGGGGCGCCGGGCGGGCGACGGGCTGGCGACGGGCAGGAGACGGTCAGGCGGAGATGTAGTCCTCGAGCTCACGCAGCAGCCGCGGCTTCGGCATCGCGCCGACCAGAGTCTTGACGACCTCGCCGCCCACATAGACGTTCATCGTGGGGATGCTGACGACGCCGTAACGCGAGGTGACGGCGGGGTTGGCGTCGGTGTCGAGCTTGACGACGTCGATCTGGTCCCCGTAGGTGGCCGCGATCTCCTCGAGCACCGGGGCGACGGCGCGGCACGGGCCGCACCAGGTGGCCCAGAAGTCGACGAGCACGGGTTTGTCGCTCTTGAGGACGTCCTGCTCGAAGGTGGCATCGGTGGTGGCCTTGGTGGCTCCCATGTGGGGGGTCCTTCCTTGAGGTGCGTGCGGGGTTTCGGGGTTCAGTGGGAGGGGTGGTTGAGGCTGCTCAGAGGCTAGCCGCGGCCTCTGACAGCTCAGCGTGGCTCTCTTCGGCGATGGCGTGCTCGAGGTCCTCCAACGAGGCGAGGTAGTGCTCAGC
>JALZBI010000365.1 GCA_030947565.1 Actinomycetota bacterium | reverse complement strand
GAACCGGTCGCCGAGCCCGAGCTCGTCGAGCAGCCGCACGGTCGACGGGTGCACGGTGTCGCCGCGGAAGTCCCGCAGGAAGTCACCGTGCTTCTCCAGAACCCGCACCGGCACTCCGGCGCGGGCCAGAAGGAGACCCAGCATCATGCCGGCCGGCCCTCCACCGATGACGCAGCAGGTGGTGTGCTCCATGGTCCCTCCTTCGTTCGTGGCGACCCGGCGTGGCCGGCTCGTATCCAGTGTGGGTCGGCCGCGCGGATAAATCAACAGGTGATGAATTATTCGCACCTCCTAGGGTGGCGGTGTGCGCATCGCGAGGTACACCACAGGTGACGACCCGGCATACGGCATCGTCGACGGCGACCCCGGCAGCGAGGTCCTGCTCGCCCTGCAGGGCGACCCGCTCTACATCGGGGTCGTGCCGGGGGAGGGCACGATCGCGCTGGAGGAGGTACGCCTGCTCGCGCCGGTGATCCCGCGCAGCAAGGTCATCGGCATCGGGCGCAACTACGCCGACCATGCCAAGGAGCTCGGCAACGAGGTGCCGGCCGAGCCGCTGATGTTCCTCGTGCCCAACACGGCGGTGGTCGGACCTGGCGACCCCGTCGTCATCCCCCGGCAGAGCAGCGACATCCACTACGAGGGTGAGCTGGCCGCGGTGATCGGCAAGATCTGCAAGGACGTGCGGGTGGAGGACGCCCTCGAGTGTGTCTGGGGCTACACGGTGGCCAACGACGTCACGGCTCGCGACCTCCAGAAGGCCGACGGGCAGTGGGCGCGGGCCAAGGGGTTCGACAGCTTCTGCCCGCTCGGCCCGTGGATCGAGACCGACCTCGACCCGTCCGACCTTCGGTTGGTGACCCGGCTCGACGGCGAGGTGGTGCAGGACGGCACGACCGCCGACATGATCCACGACGTGGCCGCGCTCGTCGCGTATGCGTCGGCCGCCTTCACGCTGCTGCCCGGCGACGTGATCCTCACCGGCACGCCCAGCGGCGTCGGCCCGGTGCGGGCCGGTCAGCTGGTCAGCATCGAGATCGAAGGCCTGGGCACGCTCGACAACCCGTTCGTCACGCGCTGAGCGCAGACCTCCCGGTCAGCTCCGGACGGAGCTGAGCACCGACGCGTACTGCTTCAGTCCGGCGCCCGGAAGGAACGCCGCGGTCAGGGACAGGGCGATCCTGGGGAGCGTGGAGCCGTCCGGGTAGACCATGTACATCGGGATGTAGCGCGGCTTGAACTTGGTCTTGAACTGGTGCAGCGACCGGAACCCGTAGACCGGCTCGAGCATCTCGCCGAGGCCGTCGAGGAGCGCTTCGACGGGCGTGACGTCGTCGTCCTCCTCGGACCGGGCGAGCGGAGCGCCGGACAGGGAGACGGTGAGCGCCCCCTGCTCCTTGAAGGCCAGGCAGGCCGAGGCGATCATGAACTCCATCACGGGGCGGAAGCCGTCGGGGCGCCGCCGCATGACATCGAGGGTCCAGCCGTGGACCACGCCGTCAGCGCCGTAGACGGGCAACCACGACGTGATCCCCTCGAGCACCCCTTCGGCGTTGACCGCGAGGCCCACGCGGACCTCCGGGTCGAGCGCCTCGTCGACCCCGCCGAGGGTGAAGCCCATCTCGGGCATGCCCTTGTCGGAGACCCACTGGTCGGAGATCCCCCGGGCCTGCTGCACCATGGCGAACGACTCATCGCGCAGCTGGACCAGACGGAACGACACCTCGGACTTGGCGGCCCGGTTGATGGCGGTGCGCACGTCCTGCCAGGCCTTGCCCTTGAACTCCAGGGCGGGCAGGTCGATGACCGTGTCCTCGGCCACCTGGACGTGGCGCCAGCCGAGCGCCTCGACCTGGGGCAGGATCGAGCCCGTCGCCGAGAAGACGCAGGGCACCATGCCGTGCTGCTCGCAGTACCGGTTGAACTCCAGGATCGCGTGCTCCCGCGATGCCGGGGCGCCGATCGGGTCGCTGAGGGCGACCGCCGTGCCGTTGTGCACCTGGTAGGCGATCGCCGCCTCGCCGTCCTCGGTGATGAAGTGCGCGTTGGCCTCCCAGGTCGTCATCCACGACAGGTTGCCGCCGCCGTGGGTGTGCAGCAGCTTCAGAGCGCGGTCGTGGTTGAGGGTGGCCGTGGGCTTGCGGGTGCGGACGAGGAGCAGGAGCAGCACCGAGAAGAACACGACGATCGGGATCAGCGACAGCGAGGTCAGGAACAGGTTGGCCGGCCGCGATGACCCCTCGAACGTCCCGCTGCTGGAGAAGAAGGCCCGGGCCACCACCTCCTGTCCCATCATCACGACAGACGGCTGGGGGCGGAACTGGTCGATGAGGGCGAAGCCGAGCACGACGTAGCCGAGAAAACCGAGCGCGATCATGATCACGTCCCGGCGCAGCCGCGCGGAGGAGGCAGGGGAGACGGACGCGGTATAGGCCTTCTGGGTGCGGATCAGGAGGATGAGCAGCGGAAGGAAGACCACGGCGGCGGCGATGCCCCGAGAGGGCGGCCGGAGGGCCAGGGAGGTGGCCAGCCCGGTGATGGCCAGCGCCATGGCGACGCTCCAGGCGAGCCGGCTACCGCGATGCAGACCGGCGGCGACGAGCAGCTCGGCGATGACGTACAAGATGATGAGCGGGCGCCCGACGACGGCCTGCTCGGGTCCGAGGGGCCCTGACTGGGGGTAGACCATGGCCAGGACCTGAGCGGTCGCGATGAACACGAGCAACGCCGAGGCGATGACCCGCACCTCGTGCCTCGACATCTGACGACCGTGGGCGAACACCGTGCGGGCCTGGGGCACCACCATCAGCAGCCCGACGACGGTGGCGAGCGCTCGGTTGAGGTCGAGGAACAGGCCCACCCAGACCAGGCTGATGGTGTTGAGGCTGACGCTCGTGATGAGCACCCGGGCCCGCCACGGGGCCTTCAGCGCGGCGCCGACGACGACGACCGCGCACATGGCGCCGCCCCAGAAGCCGTCGTAGTTGCCGTCGCCCAGCCCCCGGCCCCACTCAGAGCTGGATTCGCCGAGGAGGGCGGCGATGCCGATGCTGCCGAGCACCGCCACGAGCTGACCGACGATGCAGGCGACCATCGCCCGACGAGTGCCGAGGCGCCACTCGCAGAACCCGCTCGCGAGCCCGAAGAACAGCGCGAGGATGAGGTACTGCTGCGGGACCGACCCGATGAGGGAGCCGGTGACCGGGGTCCACCAACGGCCCTCCTGCAGGGCCGGGAGGCCGTAGGCGAGACGGTCCCACCACGCCGTGTAGTAGAGGCTGCGCCAGAGCCCGCCGGTCACGACAC
>JALZBI010000364.1 GCA_030947565.1 Actinomycetota bacterium | reverse complement strand
GGGTGGCTGAAGCTCACCGCATGGGCAGCCCCCTTGGCGACCACCGCGGGGGGAGAGGTCGCGCTCTCCGGCGACCTGTTTGAGCTGGACCGGTCCAGGCAGGAGGGTAACGGCGGCGACGTGAGCGGGGTGGGCTGGCCAACCGGCGGAGGCCGGTGACGTCCTCGGCGACATCGGCCAACCGCCGGTTGGTGTCCATGCTGGCCTGGCGCAGCACGGCGAAGGACTCGATGTCGCTGCACCTCCGTTGGGCCATGACGAGGCCGACGGCGATGCCGATGCGGTGGTTGCTCACGAGAGTGGTGGCCAGCTGGTCGGCCCGGGCTCGTTCGTCCATCAGCTCCAGCCGGATGTTGCCGGCGTCGGCGTCGGCGTCGGGGGCGGGGGCGGTGGCGGTGGCGTCGACGTCGCTGTTCCGGCTGGTCTGCATGCCAACGTCGAGTCGTGCGGGTGCCGCAGTCACGAGCGGCTCCACGTCAGGACAGCCCTTCCCAAGGCAGCTGACCACCGTCCGTGGTGGCCGGGGGGCCCTGCGGCCGTCCCACGGGGAGCGCCTTCGCGAGTGTCGCCCCGTGGACGAGCCGGTCGCACGCTGGGGACTGGGCACCCCCATCCGGTGGAGCTCCTGGATCAGCGGACCCTCGACCGCTCGCAGCTCGTCGGTGGACAAGCCGCCGCGGCGCCGGCTCTCCATCTCGTACTGCACCTGGGCCAGGCTCAGGACGAGCTCGAGCAGGGGCCCCGCTGTCCGGCCCCACCCGCGTCCGGCGCTCCCACGTTTCCCGGTGCCAGCGGGGAGTCACCCGCACAGATGAACATCCGCATGCCCTCGACTCGCTCTCACCGTGAGTGGGCTGCCGGGTCCGGGGCGGCCGTGTATGTCCAGCAATCTACGCGACCATGGAGCCGACGCTACGCTCCGGCGCGCTGGCTCACGTCGTCGGTCGCGGGAGGTGGATGTCCTTCGACGCGGCGGGCGGGTGACGCGACCCCGGGGACCGCCGCCCCCGCGCCCGCCGGACACGGCACTGCTAGCCTTGACATGACGAACCGGACGCCGACCTGGACCCGACCGCGCCGAGACGCCTGATCTCATGGTCGACGACAGGTGGCAACATGAATGGCCCTGCGACTTTGGCCTACGTTCTTACCGGCTCCCTACTGTGGCAACGGTTTCAGACGTCGAACGCGTGTGGACCCGCGGCAGCGCGCCATGGCTGACTCCGATCGCCGGGTGGCCCGAGCTCACGACCTCATCGACGAGGAGCCGACCACCCTCGAGACCCCGCGCGGGATGGCCGGGCGCCTGCACCAGCTCAGCTCCGCACTGGCCCGGGACCTTCAGGCATACGGAGTCGGGTTGAGCCTGCTGACCGAGGATCACTCCGGCGGGGGCACGGCAGCGGCCTCGAACCCGGTCAGCCGGCTCCTCGACGATCTGCAGTTCTCCCTCGGCGAGGGGCCCTGCATCGATGCCTATGCGACGCGCCGGCCGGTTCTCGAACCCGACCTCCCCGGACCGGGCCACTGCCGTTGGCCGGTCTACGGTCCGGCGGCGTCAGAGCACGGACTTCGGGCCGTCTTCGCCTTTCCGCTGCAGGTCGGGGTCGCTCGCCTGGGAGCGCTCGACGTCTTCTGTCGTGAACCGGGCAGTCTGTCGACCCGCGGTGTGAGCCAGGCGGTCACGTTCGCCGATATCGCCGTCACGGTGCTGCTCGACGGACAGGGCGACGCTGCGGAGGGGGAGCTGGCTGACGGGCTGGACGACGTCCTGGCCAACCGGGTCGAGGTCTACCAGGCCCAGGGCATCACCATGCTCGACCTCGGCGTCTCGCTCGAGGTGGCCATGGCCCGGCTGCGGGCTTACGCATACGCCCAAAACCGGCATCTCAGCGACGTCGCGCGGGATATCGTGGCGGGTAGGCTGAGATTGCACCGCGACAGGCTCGTGGGGGACGGCACCTGATGCCGACGTAGACCCGCCCGTCGCGGGTGGAGAGAAATGATGCCATGATCGCCACCGAACAGCTCGCGGAGACGTTCGTCGAGATCGCCGACACGCTGGTGGAGGACTTCGACCTCATCGACTTCCTCCACATGCTCACGAGCCGCACCGCTGAGCTGACCAACACGGTGTCCGCCGGTCTGCTCCTGAGCGACCCGCACGGGCGGCTGCAGTTCATGGCCGCCTCTCAGGAGTCGGTCAAGCTGCTCGAGCTCTTCCAGCTGCAGAACGAGGAAGGGCCCTGCCTCGACTGCTTCAGGACCGGCGTCCCCGTCTTCAACACCGACTTGGCCCGGGCCGCCTCGAGCTGGCCGCTCTTCGCGCCGCGGGCGGTGGCCGGCGGGTTCCGCTCCGTGCACGCCTTTCCCCTGCGGCACCGCTCGCGCGTCCTCGGGGCGATGAACCTGTTCGGCAGCGAGACCGGTGAGCTCGACGCCGCCGACGTCCGCATCATCCAGGCGCTGGCCGACGTCGCGACGATCGGGTTGCTCCAGGAGCGCACCATCCGCGGCGGCGAGATCCTCACCGAGCAGCTGCAGGGCGCCCTGAACAGCCGGGTCACCATCGAGCAGGCGAAGGGCTTCCTGGCCCGCACCAGGAATATCGACGTGGACGCCGCGTTCGACCAGATGCGTCAGTATGCCCGCAGCAACCATCTGCGCCTCGGTGACGTGGCCCGCGATGTCGTCGCCCGTCCCAAGGCGCACCCTCAGCTGACCGAACGCCCTTAGTCGCAGCGCAGCCGGCCCGGCGGCCACCGGCCGGCCGCTTCGCTCAGCGGCGGTGGGTGTCGACGAAGGGGCAGGTGAACGGGTCGCGGGCCTTCAGCCCGACCTCGTTGAGGTAGCTGATGACCCGCGCGTACGAGGCCGTCAGGCTGCATTCCGTGTAGGGGATGGCCCGGTCGCGACAGAAGGCGCGGACCAGGGGCTGCGCCCGGCGCAGGTTGGCTCGTGGCATGTTCGGGAACAGGTGGTGCTCGATCTGGTAGTTCAGCCCGCCCATGGCCAGGTCGACGAGCCAGCCGCCGCGAATGTTGCGCGACATCAGGACCTGGCGGCGCAGGAAGTCGAGCGTCGCGTCAGGTCCGAGAATGGGCATTCCCTTGTGGTTCGGGGCGAACGCGGCCCCGAGGAAGAACCCGAACGCCGCCACCTGCACGGCCGCGAACACCGCCGCCTTCCCGGGGGACATGACGATGAGAAGGACAACCGCATAGACCAGGAAGCGCCCCACGATCAGCCCCGCCTCGAGCCGCCGATGGGGGATGTCACGCCGTTCGGCGAGGGTTCGCAACCCAGCGA
>JALZBI010000363.1 GCA_030947565.1 Actinomycetota bacterium | reverse complement strand
GTCTCCCAGCCCTTGCCCTGGTGGCTGGCCGAGGCGCCGGGCCGCACGGTGAGGACGCGGTTGAGCAGCAGGACACCGCGCTCGGTCCACGGGGTGAGGTCGCCGTTCGAGGGGGTGGGCACGCCGAGGTCGGATGCCAGCTCAGCGTAGATGTTCACGAGGCTCTTGGGGATCGGCCGCACGTCGGGAGCCACGGAGAAGCTGAGGCCCACGGGGTTGCCGGGGGTGGGGTAGGGATCCTGACCGACGATGAGCACCCGCACGGCGTCCATCGGCTGGCGGAAGGCCCGCAGGACGTTGTCACCCGACGGGAGGTAGCCGCGCCCGGCCGCCACCTCCTCACGCAGGAAGTCGCCGAGGGCCGCGATGGTCGGCGCCACGGGGGCGAGCGCGGGGACCCAGGAGGCGTGGACGAGGTCCTCCAGCGGCCGCGCGGTCACACCCCCACGCTAGCGGCCGAGAACCCGGGAGGCCCCGCGGCCCGGTGCCGGCCCCGCGGCCCGGTGCCGGCGCAGGTCACGGATGGCTGACCGACAGGACCTCCCCCAGGCGGAAGACGCGGTCGTCCTCACGCAGATGGCACCACCCGGCCAGGTGCGTCCCGGAGAGCTCCAGGTCGGACACGACGCGGTCGGTCACGCTCGAGCTCGCCGAGCGGTAGCGGATCCGCACCGGCCATCCATGGACCACGGCTTCGGCCAGGGTCTCGACCTCATGGTCGCTCAGGGCGCGGTTGGCCCGGCGGATCGTCGTGACGAGCCCGGGATCGGCGGTGACCGTTGCCGGCGCGTGGGTCCGCCCCACCAGCCGCGCGGCCGCGGCCGCCGGGTCCTGCGTGCTGAAGGGGGCGGGCAGCAGGCGCGGGCCGCCGACCGGTGGGGTGAACCCCTGCGCCTCCGACCACAGGCGGAGGGTCAGGTCGAGGATGTTGTCAGTGGCCAGCGCGCGCGGGACCTGGCGGTCGTTCGACCGGCCGGGCGGGCGAGGCGGGTCGGTCGGGTCCGGCGCCTTGTGGGTCTCGTGGGGTTCGGGCATCGGCAGGTAGCCCGCCGCCCGCAGCGCGGTGATGGTCTCGGCCTCGCCGGACGTCGAGACGGCCACGGTCGGCGCGACGAGCCGCAGACCCAGCCGGCGCAGCTTGCGGTCCACGGTGACCTCGGCCAGAAGGGCCTCGTCGTCCGACCGGATGACCGCCCGCCCGGAGGCCACCCGCAGCCGGCCGTGACGGCGACCGACATCGGCCAGGAGGTACTCCAGGGGCTGGGGGAGGCCGGACCCGGCCACACGAGAGAGGCGCTCGGTGAGGGCGGCCGCGGTCGTGCCGGCGTCGAGCGCCCGACGGACGGAGGCGGTCGAGAACCGCCAGGTCACCGCGCCGCCGCGGCTCTCCCGGTCGGCGCAGGCGTCGAGCAGGGCGCTGAGCTCGCTGGTCGGCGGCCCCACGACCAGCGCGGTGAGGTCGGAGCCGAAGGTCGCCGTGCCCGTCGCCGCCGGCAGCATCGAGTCGGTCAACGACACGAGCGCCGGGCGGTCCTCAACGAGGAGCGCCCGCAGCAGCGGGGTGGCGGCCCCCCGTGTGACGAGCCCGAGCAGTCGCGCCTCGTCGGCGATCGTCCCGAGGTCGGGGGGCTCGTCGCTCACCAGCAGGGGCGGCGGGCCGGGGGTGGGGGCGCGAGGGGCCCGACGGCTCGACCACCCGTCGTCCCACGGGTCGGGCTCGGGCTCCCGGTGCGACGTGTGGGCCAGGGGGTGGCTCCAGGCGACCCGCGCCGCCAGGTCCACGTCTGCGGTGGCACCGTCGAGCCGCACCCACTCGTCGAGGGTTGCGAGCCGGCCGTCGACGCACAGGGAGCACCGGCGGTCGGGGGCGCCGACCGCCAGGGCGCGCGCTGTGGTGTCGTGGGTCTGGGTGGGCGCGCGTGGCGTCCGGAGCCAGTGCTCGAGCAAAACCGTCATCCGGGCCCCGGCGTCGAGGTCGCGCCACGCGGCGGCGGCGTCACCCCAGCGCAGCACCGGCCCGTCGTCCTCGAACAGCCGGGCTTCGCACGCCGCGTCGAGCACCAGTCGCACCGTCTGGCTGTCGACCTTGGCGGCCTTGGCCACGCGGGTGACCTCCTGGGCGCCGATGCCCCCCTTCTGCAGCCCCTTCACCGGCCGGTGCCGGACCTGGTCCAGGACGGACAGGCTGGCCTGGTTGAGCTGCACCAAGGCCGCCGTGCTGTCACGGTCGACCAGGCCCGCGTCCACCTCGAGCGTCGGGGGCGCCGGCGGCAGCGGGTGGAAGGGGAGGCGCCGGCCTCTCAGCGCCATCAGGACCTCGGCCGGCGCCTCGCCCTCGAAGGGCGAGTACGCATACGGGGCGAGCAGCAACCCGGCCCCGATCCCGGCGCGCTGGGCCGCGATTCGTTCGGCGTATATGCGCTGGTCGGCGAACCGGGGGCTCCACTCCTGGTCACCTCTCTGGGCCAGCAGCTCTCGGTGCCGGGGCGTCAGTCGCTCCAGCTGAGCCCGAAGCCGGGCTGCGTCGCTGAAGGCCTCGGCCAACGCGGCCACGGTGGCCGGCTTGGTGCCCGGTCGCGGAATCCCCCAGGCGTCCAGCACCGGCCTCAACGCGTCCTTGCTGATCCCTTCCAGGAGGATGCGGGCTGGCCGGCCCCAGTCGGCCGGCACGGGAAGCACGGCGTCGACGAGCGGTGCGGCGTGCGCAACGTCGTCGCTGTCGGTCCAAGCCAGGGCGTCGTCCTCGAGGTGCCCCAGCCAGTCACGGACGTGGCGAAGATGGGCACCAACCCCCGCGTCGGCATCGTCGAGCGCGGCGGCGCACTGCGACACCGGAACCCGGCCGCCGAGCATGAGCAGGGCCGACAGCACCTCGAGGGCGGGGCGCGGCTGGCGCACCAGCGCGGCCTCGATGCCGTGGTGCTGGGTCAACCGGGACGCCACCGCAGTGAGGTCAGGCGGCGGCGTGCCGTGCAGGACCTCGGGGCGACGGCGGAACAGCGTGGCCAGCGCGGCCTCGTCGTGGCCGGCCAGCCAGGTCAGGTAGTCGGACATGGGCCCCTCTCTGCGGCGGCTCCCAAGTCTAGGAGGCGGGTCACGGCGGACCGCCCGCCATCCACACCGTTCCAGGGGGCCGACGCGATGTGGTGACAGCTCCGCACCCGGGAGCTCCGGCCGTCCTAGGGTTGCCGGTCATGCCTCCCTCCGCTCGCTGGCCCGTGGTCGTCTTCGACCTCGACGGCACCCTCGTCGACACCATCGGCCTGATCGTCGCGTCCTACCAGCACGCGTTCACGAGCGTGCTGGGCCGCGAGGA
>JALZBI010000067.1 GCA_030947565.1 Actinomycetota bacterium | reverse complement strand
GGGCCAGCACCTCGTCGATCCGCCGTCGTGGAGCGCCCACCGCGTCGGCGAGCAGGCTGAGGTTCTGCCGGCCGGTGAAGGCGGGAAAGAACTTGGGGGCCTCGACGATGGCGCCGACCCGCCCGACGACCTCCGGCAGGCGGTCCGGGACGACCCGCCCGAAGATCCGCATCGAGCCCGAGTCGGGTCGGATCAGGCCCAGCAGCATCCGGATCGTTGTCGTCTTGCCCGATCCGTTGGGCCCGAGAAAGCCGTGCACGCCCACCGGTCGGAATCGACAGGCTCAGGCCGTGAACGGCCACGGAGCGACCGCGTCGGCTGAGGTAGGTCTTGCGGAGCGCGGTGGTGCTCACCGCCGGCTCGTCCGTCACTGATCCGTACGCCTGGTCGCTGGAGCCCACGCCGTCCCCCTTGTCGCCGGTGGTGCCACCGTAGGGCAAACCCGCTCAGTCGGAGCGCATCGCGGGCGGACGCACCCCGCGGGGCTGACGACCAGGCACGCGCCACGATCGGCGGCAAACGGGCCGATCACGGACTCGTGCCCGTCAACCGGTCGGCCTGCCCTCAGGCTCGCCGACGAGCGCCCAACACAGCTGTGACAGGGACGGCTCCAGGTGGCGGCCTGGCTGCCGCGGACGGTCGCCATCCGCGACGGTCGCATCGGCGCGCCGCCGACGGAGTAAGTCTGCCGCCCGATAGACCGGGCCTCACCCGAGGTGCGGTCCGGCTCACCCGCGCGGGGGAGGTGCGCGACCCGCTGGCCACCCACCGTGGAGTCATGACCAACACCACTGTTACCTCATCGACATCACGAACCGCCCCACCGGCCGGGTCGTCGCTCCCCGCGGTGACCGCGGTACTGGTCGCCGTCAGCGCGACCGCCCTCGGTCTCGCCGCCCTCCGAAGTCCAGGCGACTCCCCACTGGGACGAGAAGACGGGTCCGTCGCCGCGTTGCTCCTGCCCCCCGCCACCCTTGCGTGGGTCGTGACCGCGGCCGGGATGGTCGGGCTGGTCGCGGTCGTAGGCGTTCTCGCCCTAGGGTCCCGGCCGGTCGAACGCCCGCGGCAGGCCGTGACCGCACTGCTGGCCGGCGAGGTCGCCGTTCTCGGGTTCGGGCTGGGCAGCGTCACCTCCATCGCGCTCGCGGGCTACCTACTGGCTATGGCCCTCCCCATCCTGCTCGCCGTGCTGGTGATCCAGGCGGTGCGGCGCTACGCGCGGGTTCGTTGGGCGGCACTGGCTCTGGTCCTGACGTTCGTCACCTGGGGTAGCGAGACCGCCGTCCTCAGCCTCGACACGCTGGGCCGGCTCGGCGCCGGTCTCTCGACCGGATTCGCCACCGCCGCACCGCGTCTCCTCCTGGCCGCGCTGTCGACGGCCGCCATGGCGTCCTTCGGTCTGCTGCTCGCCGCTGAGCTGAATCGCACCGACTCGTGGCGCGGAGCTGGCGCATACGTCGCTCGTCACCGCACCGTCTGCACGATGGTGGCCGCCTGCTGCGCTCTCCCCTACGGACTGGTCCGGATGACCTGGTTCACCCCGTGGCCGGTGCTCGGGCAAAGCGAGGGTCTGACCAGCGAGATCCGGCTCTGGGGGCTGCTGTTGGGCGGCGCCGCGCTGCTGGGTTTTGTTCTCACCGTCGGTCTCCTCCGCCCGTGGGGGGAGCGGTTCCCGCGCTGGGTGCCGCGACTCGCCGGCCGGCCGGTCCCGGTGGCCGTCGCCGCCGTGCCCGGTGGCATCGTCGCCGCGGTCGTATGCACGAGTGCGCTGCCCATGCTGTGGGGCCTGACCCTGTCGGACTCGGGCAGTGCGCTCGGCGTCGATTCGCCCGTCGAGAAGGTCGCTATGGCCCTGGTGTTCCCGTTCTGGCTGTGGGGACCCATGCTCGCACTGGCTGTCTGGGGTTACGTCGTCCATCGCCAGGACGGGTCGGTCTTGGCAGGATGACCGTCATGACGGAGCGGACGGCAAGGGCAGCCCGCCGGACCGCGTGGCTCCTGCTGGGGGCCGCCATCGGGCTGGCCGCCGTGCTCCTCGCTGTGTCGCTCGCCGCTGTGGTCGGCGACGTGGTGCCGATGCCCGGCGCCCTGCTGGTCACGGTCTTCCTCGTCGCGATCGCGCTCATCGGACTGGTGCCCGGTGTGCGCGGACTCGAGGTCGAGTCGGCGCGCACGATGCTGGGTGTCGAGGAGGACCTGGTCGACCCCGAGCACCCGCAGCCGGAGCATCGGCGCCGGTCGGCGGCCTGGGTCGTGCTCCATCTGGTCCTGGGGCTGCTGGCCGCGGCCTGTCTGTTCGGCATCGTGCCTGGAGCCGGGGTGACGTTCGCGTCCGCCGTTCGCGGGTCGGCGCTCAGCGTGGGTCCGTTCACTCTCCCAGCGGGAGCCGGCGTCGGTCGCGTCATCGCCATGGCCTCGGCCGCCCTGGTGGCCGTGGTTGTCTCGGTCATCGTGACGGTCGTGGCGGGCCGGCTCGCCGGCCGGTGGGCACCGGCCTTCCTCGGGCCGACCCCGGCCGACCGGCTCGCGGTGGCGGAGGCCCGCCTGGCCGCGGAGTCGGAGCACACCCGTCTGGCCCGAGAGCTCCACGACGGTATCGGGCACTCCTTGACGATCATCAGCGTCCAGGCCGCCGCCGCCCGCCGGACCAGCCGCGCCGACGCCAACCTCGACGGGCCGCTGCACGTCATCGAGTCGACGGCGCAGTCCGCGCTGGCGGAGCTCGACACCGTCCTGGGGTTGTTGCGCGACGACGCGTCGCCGCGCCAACCCCAGCAGGACCTCACCGACCTGGCCGGACTGGTCGAGCTCTACCGCGGCACGGGCATGCGGGTCACTGCCGACCTGTCGGGGCTCGACCAGCCGCCGGCCCTGGCGTCCCGGACCGCATACCGGATCGTCTCCGAGGGACTGACCAACGCGCAGCGCCACGGCGCTCCCGGACCCGTCGAGCTGCGCGTCGACGGGTCGGACGGTCACGTGCGGATCGACCTGTGGAACCCGCCCGGCCCACGTCCGGCGGTCGGGGGCCGCGTGGGGCACGGTCTGCACGGGGTGCGCGAGCGCGTGCGGCTGTTCGGCGGCACGGCGTCCGCGAGCCAGGACGACTCGGGGCGGTGGCACCTGCAGGCGTCCTTCCCGAGCGGTGGCCCGGGATGACGATCCGAGTGCTCGTCGCCGACGACGAGCCCCTGGTGAGACAGGGTTTGCGGGCCATCCTCGACAGTGAGCCGGACATCGACGTCGTGGGTGAGGCGGGGGACGGTGCCCAGGCTCTGGCCGAGACCCGGCGGCTGGCCCCGGACCTGGTCTGCATGGACGTGCGGATGCCCGACGTCGACGGCATCCGCGCCACGGAGCTCGTCCTCGCCCTTCCACGGCCGCCTCGCGTCCTGGTGGTGACGACCTTCTCGTCGGACGACTTCGTCTTCGGCGCCCTGCGGGCCGGTGCCTCCGGGTTCGTCCTCAAGCGGGCCAGCGCCGACGAGATTATTGCCGCCGTGCGCGCGGTCGCGTCTGGCGACAGCCTCCTCTACCCCGCCGCGGTGCGTGAGATGGCCCTACGGGCAACGGTTCCCGAGCGGTATGCGGGTGAGCCTCTGACCGGTCGTGAGCGGGAGGTGCTTGCTCTCGTGGCGGAGGGACTCGGCAACGCCGCCATCGCCGAGCGGCTGACCCTCGGGGTGGAGACCATCCGCACCCACGTCGCAGCCGTGCTCCGCAAGCTGGGCGCCCGGGACCGGACGCACGCCGTCGTGATCGCCTACACCCAAGGACTGGTCTCCCTGTGGCGTACCTAAGGCAGCTGGGGCGCCGCGCATAGACGTCCTGACACCGGTGCTGCCCGTGGCGGGGGCCGACCCGGCTCAGTCGCCCGTGAGGTCCCGGTGCTGGAGGAGCCCACGGTGCGTGTCCGTGAGGTCCGTGATCCGGTGGAGACAGTCGCCCATGATCTGCAGCTGCTCGATGGTCACCCCGTCGAGTATCGGCTGGCCGTCGCGGACCGGTGGTGCGTAGACCTCCCACGTCCGGGCCTGACTGAGCTCGGTCATCTCCACCAGGACAGCGCGGCGGTCGGTCGCTGAGCGGGTCCGGCGGACGAAGCCTCGTGTGGTGAGGCGGTCGATGAGCGCCGTGGTCGCGGCCGGCCGCAGTTCCGTCGCCGCGCTCAGCTGGCCTGCGGTTATGGGTCCGTCGACGAGCCAGTCCAGACAGCGCAGATCCGCTGGTCCGAGACCCAGACGGCGGCCGACGGTGTCGTCGAAGGCCTGCACCGAGCGTTGGTACTGCTGCACGGCGTCCCCGAGGCTCGCCGACCTGCTCGCCGACGACGCCGGTCCCGCAGCGGAACTGGTGCCCTCGGGGCACCTGGAGCTGTGGGCCGACAACACCTACGACCTGCGCCGCGTCGCGTCCTGGCACCGCGACCGGATGGTGATCATCGGGGACGCGGCGCACGCGCCGTCGCCGAGCTCGGGACAGGGTGCCGCCATGGCTTTGGAGGACGCGGTCGTCCTGGCCACCAGCCTGCGCGACGCCGACATCGTCGAGGTGGGCCTCGCGGTAGACGAGACCGAGCGGCGCGGCCGCGTCCAACGCATCGTCGCGACGGGGGCGCGAAGCAGCAGCTCGAAGATCCCCGGGCGGACGGGCCGAGCAGTGCGCGACGCGATGATGCGCCTCGTCTTCCGCTTCGTCGTCACCGAGCGGTCGAATGCATGGGTGACGGGACACCGGGTGAGCTGGGAGCCGGCCAGGGCCGACACTCGGCCCGCCCTGCGGGACCGTTGAACGGGCACGAACCCCGAATTCAATGCCCAACCTGCGGGCATCACGGACCCGTGCCCGCCGACCGGTCCACCTGCCCTCGGGTATGCGTGGCGCCCCTTCAGCCGAGGCGGGCCACTGGTTGCGGCGACGGTGTCGGACCATGCGTCTGGGCGGAGATCGACGCGAGCACCGCCGGGATGAGCACGACGACCACCAGTAGGAGACTGCCTGCGAGGGCCAGGGCAACCAGGGCGATGACGCCGCGCCGTGACCCCAGATGTGCGATCGCGCGTCCGGCCCAACCGTGGCCCCCCAGGAACAGGTACACGACGTGGTGAGGCGCTCCCGGGTGCATCCCGAGCGGCGACGCGGCGCTCATGGCGCAGGCTCCGCGCTTCGGGCGTTGCGCACTCGACGCCAGGCATCGGGCCGGGCGCCCGAGCCGGAGGCGGCGTAGAACGACAGCTCGTGCCGATCGGGGTCGTGGAAGCCGATGAGCCGGCCGGTCGCACCGTTGATGACGGGAGTATGCGTGATGCCGAGGCGGTCGAGATGAGCGGCGCAGGCCTCGAGGTCCGCCTCGCCGGGCACGGCGATGTTGAGGAAGCCGAACATCGAGGTCGCTGCCGCCCCTTCGGGATGCTCACGCAGGGCGATCATGACGCCGTCGATGGGGGTGAAGCCAATGCCGCGGACGACGCCGTCGTGGTCCGGCCATTCGAGCTCGACCGTGAGGTCGAACACCGACGCATACCAGCGGCGGCTCTGGACCAGGTCGCTGACGGGGATCTTCACCGACAGGACCCGCAGCGCGGGGAGGTCGGGCGGCGATGATTCATTGGCTACAGTGGTCATGTAACGAGAAAACCACACCAGTGATGCTGTAGTCAATAGAGATTGGGAGGGTGCCGACGTGCCCGCTGTCAGCGGCTCCACCAGCAGGTCCTACGTCGCCCCACGACGGCAGGCCGCGGCGCTGAAGACCCGCCGGCGGATCCGGACCGCCGCGACGGAGCTGTTCCTGGGGCAGGGGTATGCCGCCACGTCCATGCGCGCGGTGGCGGCGGCCGCCGGGGTGGCGGAGAAGACGGTCTACCTGCAGTACGAGACGAAGACCGCGTTGCTGAAAGAGGTCGTCGAGACCGCCATCGTCGGCGACGACGACGAGCTGCCCGTGGCCGCACGCGGCTGGTTCGTCGCGGTCCTCGAGGAGCGGGACCCTGAGCTGAAGCTGCAGCGCATCGTCGACGGCACGGCCGACCTGCACGAGCGCACCGGACCGGTCTTCTCGATCGCCCGGGGAGCCGCCATGGTCGACCCCGACGTGGCGCAGCTGTGGGCCGCCGGGAAGCAGGGCCACCGCATCGACATGGGCCGCCTGGCCGCCAGTCTGGCCGAGGCGCAGATGATTCCCGACGGCCGCGACCTCGCATGGGCCGCCACGGTGCTCTACGTCGTGATCGGGCTCGAGACGTGGCACCTGGTCCGGGTCGAGCTGGACTACGGCCCGGACGGGTACCGCGCGTGGTTGCTTGACACGCTTCGGCAGACGTTCACGGGCGCCCATGCCCAGCACCTCGACCACGGGTGAGGAGACAAGCCCCCCCGGCACTGCCGCCGGCTCCGCGGGTTCTCCGGATGCGATTGATCCCTGACCCCGTGGTGGCTCGCGCGGAGAGGGGGCAGCCTCAGGCCCTGGTTCCTGGGGGCTAGATGGGGAGCGAGAGTGGCCTCGAAGTGGGTCAGCTCACGGGTCCGGTCGTCGGTCAGGGCGACGACGACCCCAGCATGCGGTAGCAGTGCAGCGGCAGCTCGCGGTGATGCGGTGTGGTGAGCGCGCTGAACGCGGCGTGGTCACCCGTCCGCGCCCGCTCGATAAGGGACCTCGGACACGTCGACCCTCCCAGCTCTCGTGATGGGTTGTCCGCTGCTTCACATGCAGACACCGCGCGTAGGCCGAACTGGTCGCCATCCCAGCGCCCACCTCGGGGCCGCGGCGGCGTCAGTCTCCTTGACCGTATGCGTCTGCACCCGGGGTCACCCCGGCACCTCGTCATCGACCAGAGGAGAGATTGATGCCCGAAACCCCTGACCTGAGAAGCAGCGCCGAACGGCTCCGCGAGCTGCATCACGGCGCGTTGTTGGTCTCCATCGACACCGGCTGAACGGATTTGCGCGCACGCGCCGTCACAGCGAACCAGCGGGCAGCGGCAGTTCACCCGCCGGCCCGTCGCGGTCGACGGGGACTTGGCGCGAGGAGGGATGGGCGCTCACCCGGCTGACCAGCCCCTAGGGATACCCGAGCTGACGCAGCGCGCGGGGATGTCGGTCCGCCCCTTCACGCGGCGGTTCCGCGACGAGGTCGGCCAAAACTCCTGGCCGCCGGCCAGGGCTAGGTCGCGGGGCCGACCGAGTACCGGAACGGCGCGACGTCACGCGTGACCGTGTCGACGGCGATGCGATCAGCACCCTGGTCGACGATGAAGAGGGGGTGCGGGTAGGCGGTGGACCGGCCGATCGGCTGGGCGTAGACCACGGTGCGGAACGGCTCGCGGTAACCGGCGATGCGCATCAGGACCGTGGCCAGGAACGGGCTGATGGCGACGGGCTGGGAGAGCTCGCGGGAGTACACCGTGGCGTTCTCCTGGGTGGTGAGCGTCGCGGTCCAGCTCGGCAGGAAGACGGTGGCTCGGACGATGATGCTTCGACCCGCGCCGTTGACGTCGTTGAAGTTGAACTGCCACGTCGTGACCTCCCGGATCGACGTCGTCAGGCCCGACGGCGAGCTCCCGACGACGTCCCTGAACGTCGCGTTGGGGTACCGCTCATGGACCTGCGCCTTGACCGAGTCGATGAGCTCTTGGAACCCGACGGCGGAGTACAACGCCCTGACCGTGCCGGCCGGGTTGGTCGCCCCCGATGTCACTCCTACCGGTGCCGTGGGTGCGACCGGAGCGGCCTGCGCGCCCGGCGCTGCCGCCCATAACAGCCCGGCGACGGCCACCACGGTGGTCAGCCCGGCGCCGATCCTGCGTCTCTTCACAGCCTGCTCCTTCACGTCGGTGAGTCACCACGCACCGGCGTAGGGACAAACCGGATGCTACGGGTGGGTCGGTCGCCCGCGTGGGGGAATTGGCGCCCGTGTGACCGGTCGAGCCGGGGGAGGGTGTCCATGTCTGCTTGACCGCGGGCCGGCTCGTGCGCGGGTGCCGTCCAAGGCTCAACACGAGGTCTCGGACCGCGGCGGGATGAGACAGGAACGGGTGGTGGCCGGAACGGGTGGTGGCCGGCTGCGAGCTTCGACGACGTTGTCGGCCCGGCGAGCAAACTCGTGTTGCCGCGGTGGAGGGGCGTCCCGGTCCTGGGCATACACGAGGTAGGTCGAGGTCATCTGCTGCCAGGCGGCCGCCCCGACCGGCTGCTCGGTCACCTGCACGCTCTGCCGAGCGAGGTGGTCTGCCGCCTGCGCCTGAACCTCGGGGTCGCGATCCTGGAGGGAGGTGTTCACCAGCAGCTTCGGGGTCGACCCCGAAGGTGCCGGTGTCGGGATCGACGTCGAGGAACGGGGCCGGGCCCCGTCACCGACCTCCGACAGGCTCTGCCGACCTCGGGCAGCGCCTTGCGCACGGATGCGACGTCCTCGGGCAGTCCATAACCATCGGCACCTCCGGGCAGGTCCGCTTCGCCGCAGCTCGGTAGCACCGGGGCCACGCTCGACACTCCCCGCTCCGGCAACCGGGCGGTGCGGTGCCACCACCACGACCCGTCTCCATACGCACGCCCCATGCACGAACACGACCCTCAACGTGGGGACGGGGACAGTGACACCAGGGGTCGAGGTTCTCGCGCGATCTGTCAGCGGCGCGCTACCGACCTCCGGAGTAACGAGTGGGCACAACCAGTACCGCTCGCTAACGTGCCCCACCGTCAGCCCTACACGGTGATCGACCTGTATGCCGGAGAGCGGATGCGTAGAGATCTCTGTAGGTTCGCGCGGTCTGTCACCGTAAGGGGCGTCAGGTGCCCGTGGTCTCGTCGGGCAGAGCGATTCGACGGTCGGCGGGAGTG
>JALZBI010000362.1 GCA_030947565.1 Actinomycetota bacterium | reverse complement strand
ACTCCGGACCGACGGGGCACCCGGCGCGCCAGGTGGCCCAGACATCCGAGGCCCCCACTGAGGCGTAGGTCGCGTCGAGCACCGGCTGGACGTTCCACAGCAGGGACCCCTGCCTGAAGTCCTGCCGCACCCCGCCTTGGTAGCCGTACTCACCCGACGTGGGGAAGCCGTACCAGCCGCTCGAGCCGTTGCTCCTCCAGTAGTCGTCGTTGATCGCTCCGTGGGTGTCCCACGCACCGGTGGCGCCCGACCACCAGATGTTGCCGCCCGCATACGTCTGTCGGACCCCGCCCGGCACCGCCTGCTCGGCCGACCGTGGGAAGCCCAGCACCGAGGTCACTCCACCGATCGCGAGGAACCGAGCGCCGACCGCACCGGCCGTCTCCCACGCGCCGGTGACACCCGACCACCAGATGTCGCCCCCGGTGTAGCTCTGCCGGACCCCGCCCGGCACCGCCTCCTCGGCCGACCGCGGAAAGCCGAGCGCCGAGGTCACCCCGCCGATCGCGAGGAACCGCGCGCCGATCGCCCCGGCCGTCTCCCAGGCACCCGACCGGCCGCTCCACCACAGGACACCGGTCTGGAACGACTGGCGAACGCCGCCGCCGACAGAGGCCTCGGCCCCGACCGGGAACCCCAGCGCGGATCCCGGCCCACCGATCACCGCGAACCGAGAACCGACGGCATTGGCCGTCTCCCAGGCACCCGTCCGAGCGCTCCACCAGATCGCTCCGCCTTGGAAGCGTTGTCCCACGCCCCCGGCGGTCGCTTGCTCGGTGCCGGTGGGGAACCCGAGCCCGGACCCCACATCGCCGATGGCGAGGAAGCGAGCCAACACCGCGCCGCGGGCCTCCCACGCGCCCGACGTCGGAGACCACCAGATCACGCCGCGCTGGTAGTCCTGGCGCTCGCCACCCCCGACGGCCTGACGCGCCCCGACCGGGTCTCCCAGCACACCGGCCGAACCGCCCAGGGCGGTCCACCGGTCGGTGATGGGGTCGGCGGTCGCAGCCATGGGACTCGCCGACGGGGTGGAGTCGACCGAGGCTGCCGTCGATGGCGTCGCTGGCGTCGAGGTGTGCGTCGAGGGCGCCGACGAGCTGGTCGCTGGGCTCGACGGTGTCGTCGCCGTGGACGTCGGGCCGGACGGCTGCGGCGGCGTGGCGACCGACGTGGACGAACCGCTCGGGTTTGTCGGCACCAGCGTTGGCTGAGCCGTCGTCACCGTGGCCGTGGCCGTCAACGGCGACGGCGACGGCGACGGCGACGCGGTCATAGCGGACCGGGCTGGCCCGGGCGGCACCGGTGTCGTCGAGGCCGACCCCGAGGCGCCGTCAGCCGCGTTTGCGGGGCTGGTCGGTAGCCACCCGAGGGCCAGCACCAGAGCGAGCGTGGCGATGGTCGTCGTTGGCCTGCGCTGACGTCGACTCAATGCCGGCTCCTACGGATCGTGAGGGTCGGCCACACCCTAGTCCGAGGGCGGCCCCGACCGTGATGGTTGCGCGTCCTGGACCTCGTCGGTCTCAGCCATCGGCTCGGCCGGCTCAGGTTCGTCGTGGGTGAACTCCCGGCGCGCCCGAACGACGGCAGCCTCGTGGGCGCCGGCGCGCCGCAGACCGAACGGCCACCAGATCCGGTCACCGAGGTCGGAGGCGATGGCCGGGACGAGCAGGCTCCGGACGACGAGGGTGTCGAGGAGCACACCGAAGGCGACGATGAAGGCGATCTGCACCAGGAAGAGGATGGGCAGCACGGCCAGGGCCGAGAACGTCGACGCGAGAACGATCCCGGCGCTGGTGATGACCCCACCGGTGACGGCGAGCCCGACGAGGATCCCGGGCCGCGTCCCCCGCATCCGCGCCTCCTCCCGCACGCGGGTCATGAGGAAGATCGAGTAGTCGATGCCCAGCGCCACGAGGAAGACGAACCCGTAGAGGGGCGTCGACGGGTCGGACCCCGGGAAGTGGAAGACGTGGTTGAACACGAGCGCGGCCACGCCGATGGTGGCGGCGAAGGACAGCACGTTGGCCGCGACGAGGACGAGGGGCGCGGCCACCGACCTCAGCAGCAGGAGGAGGACCACGAAGATGACGCCAAGGATCGTGGGGATGATGACGCGCAGGTCGCGTTCACTGGCGGTCCGCACGTCGAGGTTGGTTGCGCTGCTGCCACCGACGAGCACGTCGGGGCCGACCTGGTCGAGTGTGGTGCGCACCGAGGCGACCGTCTCCTCGGCCTCGACACTGTCGGCGGCCGCGACCAACGTGGCCTGGACCACCACCTTCCCGTCGACGACCTTCGGGGCCTGACCGGGCACCGTGCCGATGGCGGGGTCGCGCACCCCCTCGGCGCCGCCGAGCACCTGCACCACCTGCTGCGCCTTGTCCTGCGGCGCGACGACCTGCAGCGGCGACCCGGAACCGGCCGGGAAGTGCCGCCCGAGCACCTGCTGCCCCGTGACCGAGTCCACCTGGGTGAGGAAGAGGTCCGACTGGGTGACGCCCTTGGCGTTCAGGGTCGGCACGAACGCGGCGCACGCCGCCAGCAGCAGTAAGGTGACGACCCAGGTGCGCCGCGGGTGGGCGCCGACCATGCCCGCCACCCGGCCCCAGATTCCCCGCCGTCCCACAGCGTCCTCGGCGTGCTCGTGATCCACCCGAGGCGTACCGGGCCAGAAGATTCGCCGACCGACGAGCAGGAGCACCGCGGGCAGGAAGGTCAGCGCGGCGAGAAACGCTCCCGCGATGCCGAAGGCGCCGACCGGGCCGAGTCCGCGGGTGTTGCCGAGGTCGGAGAGACGCAGGCACAGCAGGCCGATGATGACCGTGGCCGCGCTGGCCGCGATCGGCTCGAGGGCGGCCCGCCACGCGACCTTCATCGCTTCCCACGTCGACTCGTGGTCGTGCAGCTCCTCCTTGAAACGGGCGACGAGCAGCAGCGCGTAGTCGGTCGCCGCGCCGACGACGAGGATCGAGAGGATGCCCTGGCTCTGACCGCTCAGGCTGATGGTGCCGTTCTTGGCCAGCGGGTAGACGGCGAGCACCGCGGCGGACAGGCCGAAGACGGCGGTGACGAGGACGGCGATGGGCAGGATCGGGCTGCGGTAGACGACCAGCAAAATGACGAAGACGACCCCCAATGCGACGACGAGCAGGATCCCGTCGATGCCCCCGAAGGCGGTGATGAAGTCGGCGAAGAACCCGCCCGGGCCGGTGACGTGCACCGCCAGACCGCTCGCGCCGAGGGTGGCCGCGCCGGACTCCCGCAGTGCCTGGGCGACGCCGTAGAGCGCGGACTTGCCACCGACCGTCTCCTGCGCCTTGTCGGCGAGGAAGGCCACCGGGATGAG
>JALZBI010000361.1 GCA_030947565.1 Actinomycetota bacterium | reverse complement strand
CTCGACGACCACGCGGTGACGGTGCGCCAGCGCGACTCGATGGCCCAGGAGCGCATCGCACTCGACCAGGTGGAGGGGTTCCTGGCCCAGCGGCTCATCGGCTGCTGAGATCGGCGGTCCGCGGCGGGCCGGACGCCGGGGGCCTCAGTCGGCGAGCTTGAAGGTCAGCCGCGGCGTGTTCGGCGGAAAGCTCAGGATCGGGCATACCCGTGAGACGGCCGCACCCGCACGAGCTCGTCGGGCGGGGCGCTGCACCGCCGACGGGTGACAACCGTCATGGGTCAGTCGTGACGAAGGTGCGGGTCGGGTGGAGGGTGGCCACGCCATCCTGGACGACATGACCACCACACCCACATCAACGGCCGTCCACGGACGCGCCCACGGCGTGCTCGGGGGAGTGGCCGCGATCTCGGCGGTCGGGCTACGCAAGGACTTCGGATCGGTGCACGCCGTGCGCGGCATCGACCTCGAGATCCAGCCAGGCGAGATTGTCGCCTTCCTCGGACCCAACGGCGCCGGGAAGACCACCACCATCGACATGATCCTCGGGCTGTCCGAGCCGACGGCAGGCACGGTGAGCGTGCTCGGCCAGTCTCCGCGCAGCGCGATCTCACGCGGCCTCGTCGCCGCCGTCATGCAGACGGCCGGGCTGCTCAAGGACATCACCGTCCGCGAGACGCTCGAGCTGACCGGCTCCCTCTTCGTCCACCACGCATCGGTCGACTCGGTGATGGAGCGGGCCGGCATCACCGACATCGGTGGACGCCGGGTCACGAAGTGCTCCGGGGGGCAGCAACAGCGGCTGCGGTTCGCCATGGCCCTGCTGTCGGAGCCCGAGGTGCTCATCCTCGACGAGCCAACGACCGGCATGGACGTCACGGGGCGGCGAGACTTCTGGGCAGCGATCCGCCAGGACGCGACCCGCGGCCGGACCATCCTCTTCGCGACCCACTACCTGGAGGAGGCCGACGAGTACGCCGACCGCATCATCCTCGTGCGCCAGGGTGAGATCGTCGCCGACGGCTCCGCTTCGCAGATCAAGGCGATGGCCGCCGGCCGCACCGTCCGCGCCACCATCCCGGGAGCCGACGCCACGCAGCTGGGTGCCGTGCCCGGAGCCGACTCGGTGGAGGTCCGCGGTGACACCGTCCTCATCCACTCCGGTGACTCGGACGCCGTCGCGCGCTTCCTGCTCACGCAGACCGCCGCCCACGATCTCGAGATCAAGTCGCGCGGCATCGAGGACGCCTTCATCGCGCTCACCTCGGACGACGCCAACCGTGCCATCTATGCCCACGACAGCGAGCAGGAGAGCTCCTCATGACCAGCGCCGTCAGCAACGCCCTGCCCACCACCCCCGACGACCGCCGTGTCCCCCCGATGGGCGGCTTCAGCACCACCCTGCTGAGGATCGAGCTGATCCGGGTGCTGCGCAACCGGCGCACGATGCTCTTCACCCTGCTTATGCCCGCCGTCTTCTTCTTCCTCTTCGGCGTCGGGCAGGAGTACTCGTCCCAGAGTGCCGGCCACGGCAACGTGGCGGCCTACATCATGATCTCGATGGCGGCCTACGGCGCGATGATCGCAGCGACCGGCGGCGGCGCCATGGTGGCCACCGAGCGGGCCCAGGGCTGGAGCCGCCAGCTGCGGCTGACCCCCCTGTCGCCCGCCGTCTACGTCGCGGTCAAGATCCTCGTCGCGATGACGCTCGGCGCCCTCGCCGTGCTCGTCGTCTTCGTATGCGGCAAGCTCACGGACGCGCAGATGGACTCGGTCGGCCTGTGGGTGGCGACCGCCGCCATCGCGTGGGTCGGGTCCGTCGTCTTCGCGTCGTTCGGCCTGTTCATGGGCTACCTGCTGCCCAGCGAGAACGTCATGCAGTTCATCGGTCCCGGCCTGGCCATCCTCGCTTTCGCCGGCGGCCTGTTCGTCCCCCTCCAGGACGGGTCGACGCTCTTGACGATCGCCCGCTTCACCCCGATGTTCGGCATCTCCTCCCTCGCCCATGCGCCCCTGACCGGTGAGGCCTTCGAGTGGACGTGGGTCGCCAACGTCGTGGCCTGGCTGCTCATCTTCGGCGGCGGCGCGATCTGGCGCTTCCGCAAGGACACGGCGCGGGTCTGACCGTGGCGGGGGAAGGTCGGCGGCGCGGGAACAAGGCCGGCTCGTCCGGAGGTACGGTGCTGAGCATGTCGGTCTTCGAACCACTGGGAGACACGCCTGACGAGACCCGGTTCAGGTGGTTCGCGGCCCTCGGGGCCGGCGTCTGGCTGCTGTTCCTCGCCCCGGCCGTGCAGGAGGCCTGGACCGAGCGCGATGCACCGGTCGGCTGGGTGGGGTTGCTCGACATCATCGCCTTCTCGGCCGTCTACGTGTGGACCTTCCTGTGGGCCCGGCCCCGGCGCCACAGCGGTGAGCTGTGGCGCCGTGTGCTGCCGTCCTCGCTCGGCGTCCTCGCCGTTCTCCTCGTGCTCGGTGTCGTCATGGTGCTCACCGTCCATTCGGCCGGCCTGGGCGCCGCGGTCTACATCTCCGTCGCGGCCGTCACGCTCCTGCCTTGGTGGGCGAGCATGCCCCTGACTCTCGTCCTTGCGGCCATCGCCGAGACCCTGGCGCGCACCGTGCCCGGCTGGGACGGCGCGGCCGGTGTGGCCCTCTCGGTCTTCCTGGCGGCGTTCGCCGTCCTCGGCATCTGGACGGCGATGCGGCGCAGCGGCGACCTGGTGGCCGCCAAGGAGGAGAATGCGCTGCTGATGATCGGCCAGGAGCGGGCCCGACTGGCCCGCGACCTGCACGACATCCTCGGCCACTCCCTGACCGTCATCGCCGTCAAGGCCGAGCTGGCCGACCGGCTCGTCGACGTCAGCCCAGAGCGGGCTCGGGCCGAGATCGCCGACATCCAGCGCCTCTCCCGTGATGCCCTGCGCGACGTGCGCCTCACGGTCGACGGTGTCCGCGAGCTCACCCTCCCCGGCGAGATCAGTCGCGCCCGGGCGGCCCTCGCGGCCGCGCAGATCCAGGCCGAGCTGCCGGGCTCGACCGACGACGTGCCCTCGGAGCTGCGCGGACTCTTCGCCTGGACCTTGCGGGAAGGGGTCACCAACGTCGTCCGGCACAGCGCTGCCCGGCACTGCGTGGTCACCCTGAGGCCCGACCGGATCACCATCGCCGACGACGGACGGGGTATGCGGGCCGCCGACGGCGAGGGCCTCCGGGGCGGTCACGGTCTGTCTGGGCTGCGAGAACGCGCGGGGGCCTCGGGGGCGCTCGTGGCCGTCGAGACCCCGGCCGCCGGTGGGTTCCGGCTTGCGGTCGTCGTGGCACCACCAGCTCGGACTGACGCCGCCCCC
>JALZBI010000360.1 GCA_030947565.1 Actinomycetota bacterium | reverse complement strand
CCGCCGAGGTGTGCGGCGCGTGGATCAGGCCCTCCTCCTCGAGGAGGGCCATGTCGTTGCGGACGGTCGCCGCCGAGACGCCCAACTGATGACGCTCGACCAGAGCCTTGGACCCCACCGGCTCCGAAGTATGGACGTAGTCCTGCACGATGGCCCGCAGCACGGCGAGCCGACGTTCCTCGCTCACCGCGCCACCTCCCTGGTCAGGTCCCTCGTCTCCGCAACGCCTGGTTGGCACTCGACGTGCCAGAGTGCCAGTCCTCTGCCCAGTCTACGTCGTCTGCGGTGTCGCGTCCCGTCGGCGGCGCGTCGCATACCGGCTCCGGTATGCGGGTGCCTACCCTCCCCAGGTGACCCGCTACGGCTCCGACGTACTTTCCGGCGACTGGCGTCGTCGCGGACGACCAGTGTCCGCCGACGTGCCCGCCGAGCCGGGCCTGGTGGTCGAGGACGCCGACACCGGCTGGTGCGGCGCGGTTGTCCGGGTCGAGAAGGCCGGCGGTATGCGGGTCGTCCACCTCGAGGACCGGCGGGGCCGCACGCGGGGCTTCCCGCTCGGCCCAGGGTTCCTGGTCGACGGGCAGCCGGTGGTGCTGACCCCGCCACAACGGGTCGCGGCATCCGCCGTGGCCGACGCGCGGCGCGCCGAGGCGCGGACGGCGAGCGGGTCCAGGGCCGTGCTCGGGCAGCGAGCGTCGGTGGCCGCGGCCTCCCGGCTCTTCGTCGAGGGGCGGCACGACGCCGAGCTGGTCGAGAAGGTGTGGGGCGACGACCTCCGGGTGGAGGGCGTCGTCGTCGAGATGCTCGACGGCGTCGACGACCTGGCCGGCGCCATCGCGGCGTTCCGCCCCGGGCCTGGGCGGCGGATGGGCGTCCTCGTCGACCATCTCGTGCGCGGGACCAAGGAGGCCGGCATCGTCGACGCGGTGCGGGGGCTCCCGGGGACCCGCGGCTGCGTCAAGGTGCTCGGTCATCCCTACGTCGACGTCTGGCAGTCGGTGCGCCCGCAGCGGCTGGGGCTAGAGGCGTGGCCCGTCATCCCTCGCGGCCAGTCGTGGAAGCACGGCATCTGCGCGCACCTCGGATGGCCGCACGACACCCAGGCCGACGTCGCCCGCGCCTGGAAACGCATCCTGGGTCAGGTGCGCAGCTACGCCGATCTCGAGCCCACCCTGCTCGCCAGCGTCGAAGAGCTCATCGACTTCGTCACCGAGCCGGCCGGCCGTCCGGACCCACCCTGAGCCGACCCCGAGGCCACCCCTGAGGCCACCCCTGAGGCCACCCCGAAGCCGACCCTGAACCACCCGAAACACCGCCGGAAGCGGAACAGCCTGCACCTGGTCTGCGTCCACACTGGTGTGACCGCCTCCGCCGAGACGAGCACCGCCACCGCCAGACCACCGCGAAGCAGGGAGACCATGTCCACCAACCCGCCCCACGGCCCCACCTCGTCCGGTCAGCTGCCGGCCACCGGCGAGGAACGGACCGCGAGCATCTTCGCCCACCTGTCGGCGATCATCGCCGCCGTCGTCACGGCCGGGTGGCTGAGCTTCCTCGGCCCGCTCATCATCTGGTTCATCTACCGGGACCGCAGCCCCTTCGTCCGCCAGGCCGCGGCTCGGTCGTTCAACTTCAACGTCGGCCTATGGGTCATGAACATCGCCGCCTGGATCTGCCTCTTCACCGTCGTGCTCATCCCCGTGGCGATCGTGCTGTTCATCATCGCCAACGTGGGGCTCATCGTCTGGCACCTCATCGGGGCCTACCGGGCGAGCCAGGGCCGCACCTACGACTACCCGTTCCAGATCCGCATCCTCAGCTGACCCTGAGCAGGCGGCGCACCACGGTGTCGGCGAGCAGCCGCCCCTGGCGGGTGAGCCGGACCCGGCGGTCGCGGACCGCGGCCGTCCCGTCGACCAGACCCTCGGCGACGAGTCCGGCCACCTCGGTCCGGCCCGCCGGCGCGAGCTCGTCCACCGGTATGCCGCTGGCCAGCCGGGTGCCGAGCAGCACCCGCTCGTCGTAGCGCTGGCCGGCGGTGAGGACCTCACGCCCGGCGGCCGGGGAGTCCCCGGCTGCCAGACGGGCGGCATACGCGGCGGGGTGCTTGGCGTTCCACCAGCGCACCCCGCCGGCGTGGCTGTGCGCGCCGGGACCGATGCCCCACCAGTCGCCACCGGCCCAGTAGCCCTCGTTGTGGCGGCAGCGGAACCGCGGCGCACGAGCCCAGTTGCTGACCTCGTACCAGGCGAAGCCGGCGGCGGTGAGGGTCTCGTCGGCCAGCTCGTACTTCGCGGCCTCGTCGTCGTCGTCAGGTGCGGGCACCTGGCCGCGGCGGACCTGGCCGGCCAGCCGCGTGCCGGCCTCGACCACCAACGCGTAGGCCGAGATGTGATCGGGCTCGAGGCCCACCGCGGTGTCGACACTGCGCCGCCAGTCCTCGAGGCTCTCACCCGGGGTGCCGTAGATGAGGTCGAGACTGACGTCGAGGCCCGCCCGTCGCGCTCCTCGCACGGCCCGGGCCACGTTGTCCGGGTCATGGGTCCGGTCCAGCACACGCAGCACGTGCGGCACCGCGCTCTGCATCCCCAGGCTGACCCGGGTGAAGCCACCGGCCCGCAGGGCCGCGAGGCTCGCGTCGGTGACCGAGTCGGGGTTGGCCTCGGTCGTCACCTCGACGTCGGCCGTGAGACCCCAGCGGTCACATATCCCGTCGACGAGCCCGACCAGGTCGTCGACGGCCAGCAGGGTCGGCGTGCCCCCGCCGACGAAGATCGTGTCGACGGCAGGGGCCCGGTCACCAAGCACCCGGTGGGCGAGGTCCAGCTCGAGGTGGGCCGCCGCGGCAAAGGTGTCGCGGCTGGTGCCGGCGGCGATGCCCTCACCGAGCTCGGCCGGGGTATAGGTGTTGAAGTCGCAGTAGCCGCACCGGACGCGGCAGAACGGCACGTGCAGGTAGACCCCGAACGGCACGGACCCGATGTGGGCCAGCGCGCCGGACGGCAGCGCTCCGTCGGCAGGGGCGGGGTCACCCTGGGGCAGCGCACTCGGCATACGGGCCATTCTTCCGGGTGGGCACGGCCCGGGAAACGGTGGTGGCGGCGTGTCCCCCGGCGACACGCCGCCACCATGGAGGTCGACCGAACTTGAGGCCCGGAAGCCCTTGCCAAGGGGCGGTCGGAGGGCCTAGAACTGTCCCCACGCCACCGGTTCTCCGGAGGCGCACCGAGGACCATGCGGGTCGAGTTCTCCCTCGGGAGAAGGACATTCGTCGGTCATCGGTATGCGTGAGGGTCATACCTCACGCATCAGCGACGCTTCGGCGCGTCGCCGAGGGCCCCGGGAACTCATAC
>JALZBI010000359.1 GCA_030947565.1 Actinomycetota bacterium | reverse complement strand
AAACCAGCGGCGCAGGGCTCACGGTTGCGGGACAGCGCCGGACTCACACCGGCTTTCCCTGTACGTCGACCTACGGTGGGTTGACCGTCCCACGCCGGTGACGTGGGTGTCAAAGCGGCCCGTCGGGCTGCCTTCCCCGGGTGCGTGCGGCGGGTCAGCCCGGCGGCGGGAGGTAGGCGACGTTCGAACCCTTGACGGTGACGCTGAGCGGGCGAGTGGTGTCGACGGTCGAGGGGAGGGTGACCCGTGTGTTGAGCACGAGGCCCATCGCGACCACGCTGCCCGATCCGTCGGTGGCGGGGGTGATGACCAGGTCGACGGTGTTGCCCGTCGCCGAGATGTTCCGGACCACCGACGGCAGCCCGCACGTCACGACATCCAGGGTGGCCGCCGAGAACCAGTACGCGTCTGCCGGGCAGGCCGCGATCGGGTCGATCCCGCGTGCCGCGAGGTCGGGTGGCAGGCCGACGGTGGTGACGGCCACGATCCCTCCGTCGAAGGCGGCGGTCCTCGTCGTCTCGGGGAGCGGTTGGGCGGGCGCGGGTTCGCCGGCGTGGTTGCGGCCGCAGCTGCTCAGGGTGACCACCACCAGCACTGCTCCTACCGCGACGGACCCGCGGCGGCCGATCTCCTGTCTGATCGACATGTGGCTCCTCTCGGCACGGAGCGAGCGACGCTGGTGTCTGACGGTAGTCGGGCCTGGCCCCGTCAGGGCTACAGTCCTGAACATGAGCGGGAACTGGACCTGGGAGCTCTTCGACGCACAGCGCCGGCCGGTGACCGAGGTGGCCACGGGTGGCACGTTCCCGTCGCAGAGCGAGGCCGAGTCCTGGCTGGGCGAGGAATGGCGGCCGCTGCTGGATGCGGGGGTCGACGCGGTGACGCTGCGTGAGGACGATGCGGTGGTCTACGGGCCGATGAGCCTGCAGCCGGCTGAGTAGGCCCGAAACCCCGGCAACACCGCAACACCGCAACACCGCAACACCGCAACACCTCGGGCTTGCTCCCGCCGTCAGCGAAAACGGCTTGCCCGGGTGTCGGTGGCCAGACGTAACCTCCGATGCAGCCGAGTCGAGCTGTGCCGATGACTTTGGTTGCTCGACCCGGTCTCTCCTGACACGTGTTCTCCAACCTCAGACTCCCGAAGGACCATCAGTGACACCCTCCGCCGAGCAGCCCATGACCGGGGACCCAGCGCGCGCCGCGAACGACGCGGTGGAGCCGGGCAACCATCCCCACGCCACGGGCATCCTGCGGATCCTCGTCGCGGCAACGTTCGTCGTCATCCTCAACGAGACGATCATGGTCAACGCCATCCCACGGCTGATGCACGAGTTCGCTGTCGACGCGCGCGCGGCGCAGTGGCTGTCCACGGCGTTCATGCTGACCCTGGCCGTGGTCATCCCCATGACCGGCTGGTTCCTCCAACGGGTCACGACCCGGGTGGCGTTCACCGCGGCCCTGAGCCTGTTCCTCGCGGGCACGGTGCTCGCGACCGCCGCCTGGACCTTCCCGGTGCTGCTCGTCGCGCGCGTCGTCCAGGCGAGCGGCACGGCCGTGATGATGCCTCTGCTGATGACGACACTGCTGACCGTTGTGCCGCCCCACCGTCGAGGCGCGGTCATGGGCAACGTGACCCTGGCCATCGCCGTCGCTCCCGCCCTCGGTCCGGCCGTCTCGGGGCTGCTGCTCCAGCTCGGCTCGTGGCGTTTCATCTTCGCCGTTGTCGTGCCGATCGCGGCGGCCATGTTAGTCGTCGGCCTCCGGATGCTGGTCAACGTGGGCTCCCCCGAGCGCAGCCGCCTCGACGTCGTCAGCATCCTCCTGGCCGCCCTCGGGTTCGGCGGCTTCGTCTACGGCCTCAGCCAGGTCGGAGCTGACCCGTCGGCCGGTGGCCTCCCCGCCGCACCGACCATCGCGGGCGGGCTCGTTCTCGTCGCGGCGTTCGCCTGGCGTCAGCTCCGTCTCCAGCGATCGGGCACCCCGCTGCTCGACCTGCGGACGCTGGGCTTCCGCACCTTCACCCTCACCTTGACGTTGATGTGCCTGTCGTTCATGGCGCTCATGGGCGTGATGATCACGCTGCCGATGTTCCTCCAGAGCGTCCACGGGATGAGCCCGCTGGCGACCGGCCTGCTGCTTATGCCGGGTGGTCTCGTCATGGGTCTGCTCGGCCCGAAGGTCGGGTCGCTCTTCGATAGGTATGGTGCGCGGGCGCTCGTGGTCCCAGGGGCGACCCTGATGCTCGGGGCCCTCGTCGGGTTCGCGACCATCGGCACCGGCACACCGGCCTGGTGGCTGCTCACCCTGCACGTCCTCATGAGCGTGGCGCTGGCCCTGATCTTCACCCCGGTCTTCACCGCCGGGCTGGCCGTGCTCCCCGCCCATCTCTACGCCCACGGCAGCGCCGTGCTCAGCACCCTGCAGCAGGTGGCCGCCGCTATCGGCACCGCGGTCGTCGTCACGATCCTGTCGGTGCGGGCCGCGAGCCTAGCCGGGTCCGGCGTCGACCCGGTCTCCGCCCTGAGCGGCGGGATCCAATGGGGAATGGGGTTCGGTGCGGTGATCGGGGTCGGGGTGCTCGTGCTCGCCTTCTTCGTGCCCAGCGGGCCGCCCGTGGACGCCGACAACCAGATCGACCAGGCCGACCAGGCCGACCAGGCCGAGCAGACCGACCACACTGACGCGCCACAGGACGAGGAGGTCCGCGCGTGACGCGGTGCCTGCTGGAGACGCGGCACCACCGGACCGGGGTAAAGCCGCCGGGGTGCTAGCGGCGCCACCGGTATGCGCCTCGGCCCGCCGGCCGCGTGGCCGGCTGCCGCACGAGTGCGCTCACACCGGAGGCGACCCTCAGGCTGCGCGGCCACGTTCTCTGAGCCGTCCAGGGAAACACGGCACGCCCGGCCGTTGTTTCCACCGCCCCGCCCAACTGCTGTCACCCACCTCGCCGGGTGACCACTCCAGGCCTTCCTGTCTGCCGGGAGTCGGAGGGTCTCCTCGAACGCAACAACTGCCAAAGTCGTGAGTTGGTTTGGGCCTTCTCGCAAGACGGCCGCAACAACTAAGAGCGGCCTTAGTACTTGCGGGGCTAGGCCGTGACCTTGCCGCTGTCGTGGCGCCCGACTTTGCCGCCGTGACGTCGGCCCCTGGACTGTGCCGCTGACGGGGCTGGCCGGACCCCAGAACTGATCCAGGTGTGGTGAGAGTGGTTCATCGGTGGGTGCAGGCGGCAGCGTAGTCCGCTGGCGCCTGGTAGCCGAGGGAGCTGTGCCGCCGGCGGTGGTTGTAAGTCGTCCTTCCAGTCGGTGACCACGACCCGGGCGTGGGCCGAGCTCTAGTGTGGCCGTTAGCATCT
>JALZBI010000358.1 GCA_030947565.1 Actinomycetota bacterium | reverse complement strand
CGCAACGCGAGATCGTGGCGGCGACGACCGCGTTCCTCGGGCGGGTGGCGACCGACTAGGGCCGGCTAAAGCTTGGCCAGCGTGCTCATCGTCACGCTGCGCAGGCCCCGTTCGGCCATCCGGGTGAGGAGCCAGTCGGTGGTGTCGACGACATCGGAGCGTTCCGCCGTGCCCTCGTGGAGGACGACGACCGCCCCCGCGCCGATCTGGGACAGCAGCCGCCGTTCACGCCACGACCCGGGCTCCGGTGGCGGGCCGTCGGCGATGGCGACCGTGCCGAGGGCGCACCGCTCGCCATGGGCGGCGGCCGCCCGGACCATCCACGGCGTCATCCAGCCGGACCCGGGGCGCCAGAAGCTGACGTCCTGGTAGGGCAGGAGGAGGTCATGGTTGCGGGTCAGGTCGCCGACGAACCGGTCGTGCGACAGCCGGATCGACGCCTCGTCGCTCATGAGGTGGTTGCCGAGCTCGTGGCCCCGGTCGACGATCCGGGCGACGACGCGCTCGTTGCCGTCGACCCGCTCGCCGATGACGAAGAAGGTCGCGGCCGCCCCGTGCGCCGCGAGCACGTCGAGCACGGCGTCGGTCAGCTGCGGGTGCGGCCCGTCGTCGAAGGTCAGCGCCAAGACCGGCTCGCTGGTCCGGCGAGCGCAGCAGACGGCGGGCAGGGCGTGTTCAGCCGCCCACCGGGTCGACGCGCCGAGCAGGCGTCCGGTGGCGCCGCCGGCCGCGCCGGTCAGCTGCGCCCTCACCGGATCACCCGCCGCCCCTGCGGTCCACCGTCCCAGTCGGTTGGTCACCCCCGACCAACGTCCGGGAGTTCCCGACGTGATCTCGGAGCCCTGCACCCCCCAGAGGGGGTGTGGCGCTCCGCGATCGTCACGGCTGACCGTCACTGCTGCTCCTGGGGACACCAGTAGGTGGTCCGGCCGCCGATGGTGTCGCGGGCGACCTCGGCACCGCAGCGGGGACAGTGCCCGTCGCGGCGGCGGTGCTTGATGAACTCGCCCGTGTGGACGCCGCCCTTGGCGATCGCTCGGCGGGTCGCCGCGCGGAGCACCCGCCGCAGCCGCGCGAGCTCGTCGTCGTCGAGCCCGCCCGCCGGCCGGCGCGGGGAGATCCGGGCCTGCCAGAGGGTCTCGTCGGCGAGCAGGTTGCCCACGCCCGCGATGGACTGCTGGTCGAGCAGGCGCGCCTTGACCGGTGCGGTCCCGCGCCCGACGCGGGCCCGGAACTGGGCCGGCGTCGCTTGTTGTGCGTCCGGACCCATCGCCTCCCGGTTGACGTCGAGGCGCACCCGGCCGAGCCGCCGGGGGTCGAACAGGCGCAGCTCGCCGCCGTCATCGAAGGTGATGGACACCCGGTTCCAGGCGGGGTTCTTGGGGTTGCGGGCCGCCTCCCGTCGACGCCGCGACGCCATCCAGTCGCCGCCCTCGACGAGATCACCCGCCGGAGACACGACGACGATGTGACCACTCATCCCCAGATGGACGGCGAGCTCGGGCCCCGGGGTCGTCGAACCATCCACCCCGGAGGTCTCGCACCAGATCGACTTGCCCTGCCGGTAAGCCGCCGTGAGGCTGCGCCCGACGAGGGCCGCACGGATCTCACCCGGCTGGTGCGGGCGGCATACATAGGTGTCGGCGTCGTCGACGTCGATGATCTCGCGGTGCAGCGCCCCGGCCTCGATGGCCGCCCGGGCGCTCTCGACCTCGGGCAGCTCGGGCACCGGGACAGTGTCTCAGCCGGCCACGGGGTCATCGCGGCCAGGATGACGCTGAGGACGATGGCAATGCCGCCGAGGATGCCGAAGTAGTGCACCTGCGTGTCCACGCAGTAGCAGAGGTAGAGCAGGCGGGATCCCTGCATGCGGTCGAAGCCGAACCGATCCCACATCACGGGGATCCGGAGGGATTCCGGTCGGGCACCGGCTCGGCGGCAGAGTCGGGAGAGCTGGCCACATCCGGGTGTGGTCGATCTTCCCCGGTGGCGTTCCGCCGTATGCCGGGGAAGGTGCCCGGTTCTGTGCGCGAGGGGGGACTTGAACCCCCACGCCCTTGCGGGCACTGGCACCTGAAGCCAGCGCGTCTGCCATTCCGCCACTCGCGCGCGGGGTCCAGTGTGCTGCATGGCGCGCGCCATCGCCAAACCCGCCGTCGCCAGTGGCCCGGCCCCGCCCAGCCCCGGGCCGGACGACGAGGTCAGCCCTCCGTGCGCTCGGTCACCCACTCCTGCGCGCTCGGGTCCCACCGGAACCGCTGCCCGTCGGCGCTCGTCCACGAGCTCGACGAACCGCGCCCACCCGCCGCGGCCGCCACGTCGGGCGGCGGGGCGGCCTCCTCGGTGGGCACCCACTCCTGGCGGTATGCGTCCCACCGCAACTCGGGCGCCGCCGGCGGGGAGGGCGGCGGCGGCACCCAGCCGGGGGGCCGCGGTGGTGTCGCGAGCTGTGATCCACCGCTCGACGGCTCGCGATTCTCCGAGACCGGCTCCGAGACCGGCTCAGCGACCGGCTCAGCGACCCGCTCAGCGACCCGCTCAGCGACCCGCTCAGCGACCCGCTCCGTCTCGACCCGCTCAGCGACCGGCTCCCGCCCGGCGGGTTCGGGTTCGGCGGCGTCGAGCCCGGCGCGCTCCTGCGGCGTGAGGTAGCCGTAGTCCGGATGCGTCGGTTGTGGGGGGACGTACCCCTCCGGCAGCTGGACGCGCATACCCCCAGCCTACGAAACGCCGCCATCTGCGCGCCCGAGCGAGGGCGTCGCACCCGCGACGCGGGTGCCGACCAGCGGCGTTGCCACCTCAAGGCCGGCTCACCGTCCCGGCCCCGTGGGCCCCCTGCGGCTACCATGAACCGATTCCCCTGGGGACGCCAGAAGAACAAGGAGACGCCGAGTGGGACTGTTCGACAAGGTCGAGCGCGGCCTCGAACGAGCGGTCAACAGCGCTTTCGCGAGAGCGTTCAAGTCAGAGGTGCAGCCGGTCGAGCTGGCCTCGGCCATCCGGCGGGCCATGGACGATCGCGCCGCGGTCATGGGGCACGGGCGGACCATCGTCCCCAACCTCTACAGCGTCGAGCTCAGCGGCACCGACTTCGAGCGGCTGTCCGGCTACGAGGAGGCGCTCTCCGACGAGCTCGTCGCCGCCGCCCAGGAGCACGCCGACTCTCAGCGCTACCAGCCCGGTGGCCCGGTGCAGGTGACCTTCCACCACGACGAGGAGCTCGAGACCGGCGTCTTCCGGGTGCGCCCGGCGACCAGCCGGCGCTCCATCGCGCCCACCACGCAGGCCCCCAACCGACCCGACGCGGCCCCGGCCCCGGCCCCGAACGCCGCCGCGGCCCCGCCGCAGCGGGCCGCGCAC
>JALZBI010000357.1 GCA_030947565.1 Actinomycetota bacterium | reverse complement strand
CGGGAGCGCAGGGTCGACGGCGACGTCGAGCTCTGCGGCCCAGGCAAAGGGCGGAACGCTCTACATGCTCAACCTGGGTCCGCACAACGGCCTCGACCCCCAGCAGAGCTACGTCGGCGCGGACCTCGAGTTCGCCGCCCGCGCCTACGCCCGGAGCCTCGTCACCTACTCAGTGGGCAAGGACAGCAAGATGGTCCCCGACCTGGCGACCGACACCGGCACGATGACCGATGGCGGCAAGACGTGGAAGTTCACGCTCGTCGACACCGCGAAGTGGCAGGACGGCCAGGCGGTCAAGTGCGACGACGTCAAGTACGGCATCTCGCGCACCTTCGCCACCGACATCATCTCGAACGGACCGACCTACATCCTGCAGTACCTGGATGTCCCGACCGCGGCCGACGGGTCGTCGACCTACAAGGGCCCCTACAAGGGTGACGGCCAGGCCGCCTACGACAAGGCCGTGACGTGCGACGGGCAGACCCTGACCCTGCACTTCAAGACCCCGTGGGCCGACTTCAACCAGGCGGCGGCGTCACTCGCGGCGTACTCGCCCGTGCGCAAGGACAAGGACAAGGGTGACAAGTCCCTGTTCGACGTCTTCAGCAACGGCCCCTACATGCTGGACCCGTCCACGCCGTTCGACGCCAACAAGGGCGGCACGTGGGTGCGCAACCCCAACTGGGACGAGAGCACCGACAAGGTCCGCAAGGCCTACCCCGACAAGATCGTCGACGTCGAGGGCATCCAGAGCGAGCAGGTCTACCAGCGCCTGCTCGCCGACGGTGGCGAGGACAAGACGGCCATGACGTTCACCCCGGCCCCGCCGTCGCTGCTCCCGCAGATCGCGTCCAACCCGGCCGCGGCCGCGCGGACGCTCCAGACCGACGCGCCGTATGTCGACTACGTGCAGCCGAACGTCACCAGCGAGGTCATGAAGGACCCCAAGGTCCGTCAGGCCTTCGCCATGGCGACCAACCGTGACGCCTACGTCACGGCCAACGGTGGCCCGCAGGTCATGACCCCGACGTACTCCATCTGCAACCCGCAGCTGAAGTGCTACAGCAACGGCTTCAACCCGTTCGGCGCGCCCACCTCGGGTGACGCGGCCGGTGCGAAGAAGGTGCTGCAGGACGCGGGCAAGACCCTGCCGGTGCCCGTCACGGTCGTCTACCGCAAGACCGCGACCCGCGACAACGCCTTCGCGGCGCTGAAGCAGACGTGGGACCAGGCCGGCTTCAACGTGACGCTCGAGGGCATCACCGACAAGTACTACCGGACCATCTCCAGCGCTGCGCAGAAGGGCAAGGACGCCTTCTACGCCAGCTGGGGCGCTGACTGGCCGTCCGGGTCGACCGACCTCCCGCCGCTGTTCGACGGCCGGGTCAACATCACGGCGACCAGCTCCAACCAGGACTACGGGTACTACAACAACGACGCCGTCAACAAGGCGATCGACGCGGCGTACCTCATCCCGGACGCTGACGCCCGTGAGAAGGCCTGGGGCGCGATCGACCAGCAGATCAGCAAGGACGGCGGCGTCATCCCGCTCGTGAGCCAGAAGTTCACGTTCGTGAACGGCTCCAGCGTCAAGGGCGCGCAGGTCAACCCGCAGTTCGGTGGCTATATCGACCTGGCCACCGTCTCGGTGAAGTAGTAGGCCACCAGCACCACCAGCACCACCAGCGGTAAGCACGACCACACGCCGGTGCCGGACGGGAGGACCTCCTCCCGTCCGGCGCCGTGCGCCGACCAGGACGAGCTCATGAGAGGCAGGTGACGGACCGCAGGGTCCTTTGCTCATGTTCTTCTACATCGTGCGGAGACTGATCTCCGTCGTCGTCATGCTCCTCATCATCAGCCTCACCACGTTTCTGGTCTTCTTCGCGTCCCCCATCGACCCCGCCAGCCTCACGTGCGCGAAGAACTGCACGCCGGCGGTCATCGAGGGCAACCGGGTCAAGCTGGGCTTCGACAAGCCCATCCCCGTGCAGTACTTCACCTTCCTCAAGGGCCTCTTCGTCGCTCGGGACTTCCCGGACGACCCCGCCCTCAAGGCCAGCAACCCTCAGCTGGTCTACACGTGCAGCGCCCCCTGTCTCGGCTACTCCACCGTGAAGACCCAGGGAGTCACCGACATCGTCAAGGCGGGCCTGCCCGTCACCGCGTCGATCGCCTTCGGAGCGTTCGTCCTCTGGATCACCAGTGGGGTGTTCTTCGGCATCATCGCCGCCCTCAACCGAGGGCGATGGCTGGACCGGCTTCTCGTCGGTCTGGCGCTGATCGGTTACTCCCTGCCCAGCTTCTTCATCGGGGTGCTGCTGCTCACCTTCATCGCCATCAAGTGGCAGCTGTGGCCCCTACCCAGCTTCACCCCGCTGACGGAGAACCCCGCCCTCTGGGCGCAGAGCATCTTCCTGCCCTCGTTGACCCTCGCCCTGGTCTTCGGCGCCAGCTATGTCCGGCTCACGCGGGCCTACATGCTCGAGACGATGTCGGAGGACTACATCCGCACCGCGCGGGCGAAGGGGCTGAAGGAGGCGACCGTCGTGCGCCGGCACGGCCTCCGGGCGGCGTTGACGCCCATCGTCACGGCCGCGGGCCTGGACCTCGGTGGCCTGCTCGGTGGAGCGATCATCAGCGAGACCGTCTTCAACTTCCAGGGACTCGGCCTGACGTCCCTCCAGGCGATCCAGAACACCGACCTGCCGATCATCGTCGCCGTCGTCGTGGTCGCGTCGTTCTTCATCGTCATCGCCAACCTCGTCGTCGACGTGCTCTACGGTGTCATCGATCCTCGGGTGCGGCTCGCGTAGCGCTCCGCTCACCCGCCTTTCCGCACCGCAACCGCCGACCAGCCACAGGTCGAAGGAGAGCATCCCCCATGACAGTGCGCGACGAGACCGTCACCGCACCCGCTCCAGGCGCCGCGGCGACGTCCGCGGCCTACCTCGAGCTGCGTGACGTCAAGGTCCACTTCCCCACCGACGACGGCCTGGTCAAGGCGGTCGACGGGCTCAGCTTCACGCTCGACCGGGGCCAGACAATCGGCATCGTCGGCGAGTCCGGTTCGGGCAAGTCGGTGACCAGCCAGGCGATCCTGGGACTCCACCGCCGCACGCGGGCCAAGACGTCGGGGCAGATCATCCTCGACGGCGAGGATCTCATGACGGTCGGCAACGAGCGGCTCCGCCACCTGCGGGGCAACAAGATGGCGATGATCTTCCAGGACCCGCTCTCGGCCCTGCACCCCTACTACACGGTGGGCGCTCAGATCGTCGAGGGCATCCGGGTGCACCACAGCGACATGTCGAAGGCCGCGGCCAAGACGCGGGTGCTCGACCTGCTCGGTCGGGTCGGCATCCCCAACCCGCGAAAGC
>JALZBI010000356.1 GCA_030947565.1 Actinomycetota bacterium | reverse complement strand
GAGCCGAGCGGGTACGAGACGGCGGCCAACGGCACCGACGACGCTGGCGGCGGCTACTCGACGGAGCGCACTGCCGAGGGTGGATACGGCAGCGCCGAACGCACCAACAGTGCTGCCCGTCCGGCCAACCTGGCAACGGACGAGGGCGTGCCCGAGGGAGCGACCGGAAACGCGGTCGAAGAGGGTGGGAAACGGGCGGGGAACTGGGCCGAATGGGAGTCCGGAGACACCAGCACCGACACCGGCACCGCGACCCCCGCCCCGAGCGAGGGCCTGCGGACGGACTCACAGCCACCCGACGAAGACCGTCGCCGCGGCTAGGCCGGGAGCGCAGCGCGGTCCAGCGGGGATCTTGGAGCGCTGTACCCCTCAGAGGGGGTGTGGCGCTCCGCGCTACCCGGTCCTACCCGCCGTAGGCCTCGAGGAACCCCTTGAGCAGCGGTCCCGCGGTCTTGGAACCGGATTCGCCGTTCTCCACGTAGACCGCGACGGCGAGGTCACCTCGGCCGGCGACCATCCACGCGTGGGTGAGAGGCGGGTTCGCGGTGCCGTACTCGGCCGTGCCCGTCTTGGCCGCCGTCACGCCGTTACCGGCGAGCAGGGCGCCACTGCCCTCCGACACGACCGCCGCCATCAGGCCCTGCAGCGCCTGGGCCTCGGCCGGCTGGAGGGGCTTGGCCGGCGTGGGGAACGCCGCCACCGCCGGGTTCTCGTCGATGAGCCGCGGCCGGACGACCGTGCCGTACAGGACCGACGCGGTCACGGTCGCCATGTCCATGGGCGACACGAGCACCTTGCCCTGACCGATCATCGACGCGGCGTGCTCCGTGCCGGTGGCGCTGGCGGGCACGGAGCCCAGGTATGCGGGGAAGCCCAGGTCGAGGTCGACCCCCACCCCTAAGGACGCGGCGGCGGCGGCGAGGTCGGCTTGAGAGACCTTGTCCTGGTTGGAGATGAACGCCGTGTTGCACGAGTTGGCGAACGCCGTCCGCAGTGGGATCTGCCCCATCTTGTCGGCCGGGTAGTCGTTGTAGTTCTTGAAGGACCGCCCGGCCACCGTGACCGTCGGGGTGCACGCCACAGGGGAGTCCGGGGTCAGGCCGGCCCGCAACAGCGCCAGCGCGGTGACGATCTTGAAGGTCGAACCCGGCGCGGTCTGTCCGGCGGTGCCGATCGGTTGCCCGTTGCTGCCGGGGCCGTTGGCGGTGGCGACGATCTCCCCGGTCGACGGCCGGATCGCTACGAGCGCGGTCGGCGTGTTGGTGGGACCCGCCGCGAGCACGGCTTCGGCCACGTTCTGGGCCTTCGCGTCGAGCGTGGTGACGAGCGCCTTCCCGTCAGTGGCGGGTGACGTGAACAGGCTGCGCGAGGTGGGTTTGCCGGCCGCGTCGGTGCCGACCGCCTGGATGGTCACGCCGGCCGAGCCGCGCAGGCGGCCGTCGTAGCGCTGCTCCAGCCCTGACAGCCCCACGACGTCACCGGTCTTGAGCGCGCCGTTGGACTTCTGGATCAGCTCGGATGTCGCCTCCCCCACGGTGCCCAGGAGGGACCGGGCAAAGGTGGGCGTCGGGCCGACGACCCCTGAGCCGCTGATGATGGTGGCGCCGGGGATGGCAGCGACCGCAGCCTTCTGGGCGGTGACGAGCGGGTCGTCACTTCGCACCGTGATGATCGAGACGAACGCCTTGGGTCCAGCTGCGGCCACGGCCTTGGTGTATGCCGTGGGGTCGGTGCCCACGAGCTGCGCCAGGGCAGCGGCGGACGAGGCGTTCTGTGCCGCGGGCAGCTTGGTCTTGTCGATGCCGACCAGCGCCGTCGCCCGCTGGGTCATCAGCGGCGTGTTGTTCGCCCCGATGATGTCGCCGCGCTTGGCGGGTGCGACGGCGAGGCCGAGCTTCTCGCTGCCGGTGAGGTTGGGGGCGAACAGTGCGGGAGCCCACGCGACATGCCACGTGTCGTCCTGCGCACGGGTGAGGTTGGCCGTCGTCGTATAGCTCCAGACGGTCGCCGACGGGCCGGCCGCGGCCCCGGTCGGGGACCCTCCCGCTGTCCCCCCGGCGGTCGTGACGGGGGTGGTCGGCGAGTCGGTGGGCGGAGCGGACGCGGCGCCGGTTGCGCTGCTTGTCGAGGCGGTGCTCGTCGAGGTGGCGGCCGCGTTGGTCGCGGTCGGGAGGGTCCAGGCGAACTGCAGGGTGGCGGTCGAGGTGCGTTCGTTGCCCGTGGGCTGGGTGACCTGGGTGGCGGTCACCGTGCGCTTGAGGTCCTTGAGGTCGCCGACCGCCGTGGAGAGGAAGGCGGCGACGTTCGCCGGCGTGGCGCCGTCGAACCGCACGGCGTTGACGTCTCCGCCACCGAGCGCCGAGGCCAGGGCCTTCGCTGCGGCGTCCGGGGTGGGCGGTTTGCTGCCGCCGATGGCGTCACAGCCCGTCAAGGCCACCGCAGCGACGAGGACACCGGTGAGACCGACGGCGCTGCGCTGGCGGAAGGTGCGTCCCGGCGGTTGCGTCATAGCGGCCATCCTCACATCGCACACTGTCACGACGGGCGGGGAAGCCCGGGCCACAGGAGATCGTCAGCAGGTCGTGACCAAGGAGAAGGCCCCGTCGACCGCGAGGGCGTCGCGGTCGACGGGGCCTGATGACCCCAAGCTCAGCAGGTCAGGGTGTGCCGAACCACCCGAGCGTGTTGCCCACGAGCTTGGCCTTGTCGGCGGGGGAGCCGAACGCCTCCACCGGGAACGCGGCGAAGAACACCTTGTACGCCCCCGCCTGCACCGTGAGCGCGTCCGTTGCACCCGTGTCGTCCTTGAACGCCGCCACCGCCGGGTCGATCGGGGTGATCTGGTCCTCGAAGGTGGCCCCGAGGACGTTGTGGTCGAGCGGCAGAGTGCCGAGACCGGTGGTGACCGGGTTGGTCGGCACCGCCGTCACCGTCGCGGTCTCCTTGTCGTTCTGGACGTCAGTGCCGTCCCAGGTGACGTGCAGGTACTTCTTGACGAACGCCGTGGTGCCGGCTGCCTGGTCGAGGAGGTCCTGACCGGACATCATCAGCCGTCCGCCGCCGTCGAGGAACGAGGCGAGCTCGCTCTCGTACGGCGTGACCGGGCCTGGGTAGCTGTTCCCCGTCCACCACACGACGTTCTTGTGCGCCGAGAGGTAGGACTGCGGCAGGTCGGGGTTGGCCGTCAGGTCCCAGTAGCCGTAGCTCTTACCGTTGGCGTCCATCGCCGCCTTGTAGTAAGGCGCCGAATCGGACGGGGTCTTCCCGTCGCCCTTGAGGTTGGTGTCCTCGTCGACGAGCAGGTTGTCCGACACCACCGCGATCGTTGTGAAGGTCGCGGTCGCCGACACGCTCGGCTTGCCGGCCGAGGTCACCACGAGCTTCTCGG
>JALZBI010000355.1 GCA_030947565.1 Actinomycetota bacterium | reverse complement strand
CCGGACGAGCTGATGGGCCCGGCCGCGGGGACGCCGTGGTGGGTCGGGGTGCAGGGGGCCGACTGGCGCCACCCCGGGGGCTCGCGATCCGACCTCGACGGCCTGGGGGACCACCCGGTCGTCGACCTCAGCTGGAACGACGCCGCCGCGTACGCGTCGTGGGCCGGCCGGCGGCTGCCCACCGAGGCGGAGTGGGAGTATGCGTCGCGCTGCGGGCTCGAGGGCGCCCGGTTCCCGTGGGGCGACGCCCCGACGGCCGACGATCGGTGGCGTTGCAACACCTGGCAGGGGCGGTTCCCGGTGACGAACACAGCCGAGGACGGGTGGCGGACGACTGCCCCCGTGGCCGCTTACTCTTCCAACGGTTTCGGTCTGTACCAGACGGTCGGCAACGGGTGGAAGTGGTGCGCCGACTGGTGGTACCCCTCCTACGACGCCCGGTCTCCCCGGGTGGACCCCCTCGGGCCTGAGAGCGGCTTCGCCCGGGTCCAGCGGGGTGGCTCCTACCTGTGCCACGAGTCCTACTGCAACGGCTACCGCAACGCCGCCCGCTCGTCGAACACCCCGGACTCGTCGATGGGCAACACCGGTTCCGCACCGTGTCACCTCCGGCTGGCTCCCCGTCGGCACCCCGTCGGCGCCCCGTCGGCGCCGAGGAACCTATCGAACCCCTATGAGTCCCATGCGCGACCTGCCGCGGACGCCGAGTCGAACGTAGAGTCGAGAAGTGGCTCGCGTCAGCGCCCCGCCTGCAGCGGAGACCACCGGAGCACCCGGTGGCGATCCGGGGCGGCCGGGCGGTGACCGTCCCCTGCGTCACCGGGTCGACCGACCGCTGACTGCCGCCCGCCGCACGGCCACGACGGCATGGGGGTGGCTCGCCGCGATCCCCAGCCGGGTCTGGCTGGTCGGCGCGCTCGCGGTCGTCCTCATCGCCGCCCTGCTGGCCTTCGAGCTCACCCGGGCGACACCCACCCCGCCGGTGACCCAGAAGGACATCGACACCACGGTGCAGAAGGGGATCGACGCCCAGGCCAAGGCTCAGGCCGCCGCCCCACCGGCCGCCACCGTGGCCTACCAGGCCATCCAGCCGTCGCTCGTGCTCATCACCACGAAGCGCTCGACGGCCGCCGGCGCCGAGCAGGCCACCGGCGCGGGCGTCATCGTCAAGACCGACGGGACCATCCTCACGGCCCTGCATGTGGTCTCCGGTGCCGAGTCGGTCACGGTCAGCTACACCGACGGCACGTCGTCGCCGGCGACCGTCGTGACTCAGACCCCGGAGAGCGACATCGCCACCCTGCTGCCGAGCACCCTGCCGCAGACCCTCGTGCCGGCCGTGCTGGGCGGCGGTGTGCAGGTGGGCAGTGCGGTGTTCGCCGTCGGCCATCCGTTGGGTCTCACCGACTCCCTGTCGGCCGGCGTCGTGTCCGCCCTCGACCGCACCGTGCAGGTCGGCGACGGCAAGAGCCTTCAGCACCTCATCCAGATCGACGCCGCGGTCAACCCCGGCAACTCCGGCGGGCCCCTGCTCAACCAGGCCGGCCAGGTCGTCGGCATCGTCACCGGGCTCGCCAACCCCAGCCAGCAGGGTTTCTTCGTCGGGATCGGCTTCGCCGTTCCCATCGCCACTGCCGGCGGCGCCGCCGGCAGCCCCCCTCAGTAGGAGCGCCCGTGGACCGCCCGAGTGACCCGAGCCTGGCCCCGCAGCAGCCGCCGCCGTCCCCGACGCGCACGCACCCGCTGGAGCAGGCCCTCTACGAGGTCAAGCGCACCATCGTCGGTCAGGACGACCTGCTGGAGCGGATGATCATCGCGCTGCTGGCCCGCGGCCACCTCCTCGTCGAAGGGGTGCCCGGGCTGGCCAAGACCATGGCCATCAAGACCCTCGCGCACGCGATCGGCGGCGAGTTCCAGCGCATCCAGTTCACACCCGACCTCGTGCCCGCCGACCTCGTCGGCACCCGGATCTACAACCAGCGCGACGGCGAGTTCCAGGTGTCGCTCGGCCCGGTCTTCGCCAACCTGGTCCTCGCCGACGAGATCAACCGCGCTCCGGCCAAGGTGCAGTCCGCCCTCCTCGAGGTCATGCAGGAGCGCCAGGTCACCATCGGCCGCGAGACCTTCCCGGCGCCCAACCCGTTCCTCGTCATGGCCACCCAGAACCCCATCGAGTCGGAGGGCACCTACCAGCTGCCCGAGGCGCAGGTCGACCGGTTCATGCTCAAGGTGCTCATCGGATACCCCTCTCCCGCCGAGGAGTTCGTCGTCGTCGAGCGGATGATCGGCGCGCTGGCCGCGACCAACCAGGTGCTCGACGCCGACTCCCTGCGGCGCTACCAGCGCGAGGCCGACCAGGTCTACGTCGACCCGGGAGTCATCCAGTACGCCGTGCAGCTGGCCACCGCGACCCGCAACCCGTCGACCGTCGGGCGGGCCGAGCTGGCCCGCTACCTGACCTACGGAGCCAGCCCCCGCGCGTCGATCAACATGGTCCTGGCGGCCCGGGCCCTCGCCTACCTGCGCGGGCGTGAGTATGCGTTGGCGACCGACGTGCGCGACCTCGCCCGTGACGTGCTGCGGCACCGGATCGTGCTCTCTTACGAAGCGCTCGCCGAGGACATGAGCGCCGACGACCTGCTGACGCCCATCCTCGACTCGGTGCCGGTGCCGCAGATCCCGTTGCGCGAGAAGCCTGCTCACGCCGGCGTCCCCGGCTCACCCGGTGGTTCACCATGGACCAGACCGCCACGCTGACGCCGGAGCGACTGCTCCGGCAGCTGGAGTGGCGGGTCGTCCGTCGCCTGGACGGCCGCCTCCAGGGTGACTACCGCACGCTGTTCCGCGGCGACGGCCTCGACTTCACCAACCTGCGCGAGTACGAGCCCGGCGACGACCTGCGCCACATCGAGTGGAACGTCACCGCGCGCACCGACACCCCCTACGTGCGCGAGTACGTCGAGGACCGTGAGGTCACCGCCTGGCTGCTGCTCGACCACTCGGCGTCGATGGGCTTCGGGCCGGTCGGACGGCAGAAGGACCTCGTCCTCGCCGAGGTGGCCGTCACCCTGGCGCTCGTCCTCGCCCGGCGGGGCAACCGGGTCGGCGTCGTCCTCTTCGACCGCCAGGTCGAGCTGGTCATCCCGCCCCAGTCCGGCCGCAACCAGGTGCTGCGCATCGCCGCGGCACTGCTCCGCCGCCGTGAGGCCAGCGCCGCCGCAGCGAACCGACCCCCGGATCGGCCCAGCCGCCGAGGCCCGGGCCTTGGCCGGCGGCGGCAGGCGGACGACGCCTCACGGCCTCCGGTGACCGACCTCGGCCTGCTGCTGAGCCGGGCGGCCGGACTGATGGCGCGCCGGTCGGTCGTGCTCGTCGTCTCCGACTTCATC
>JALZBI010000354.1 GCA_030947565.1 Actinomycetota bacterium | reverse complement strand
GAGGTCACCGGCCAGCATGGCGACGAGCTCACCCCTCTCGGCCGGGATCCGCGAACCCGAGACCGGAGCCTCGACGTAGCGGCCCCCGACCGACCGCACGGCGTGCGCGAGCCCGGCCGAGTGCTCGGGGGGAGGTCGTTGCCATCTGCACGAGGAGGCGGCCTTGCCATGAGACGAACCGGGGGCCGCCGCGGCCGAGGACCTCATCGATGACGGCCTCGTCGGCGAGCATGACCAGGACGACGTCGCAACGGGACAGAAGATCGTCGGCCGACGACGCGCGGGAGCCCCCGAGGCGCACGGTACGCAGGAGCGACGGCGCGGACCGGTTCCACACGACGAGTGGAGTGCCCGCTCGAAGCAGGTTGGCTGCCATGGGCTCGCCCATGGTCCCGAGGCCGATCATTCCGATGCGCATGGGGTGGTCCCTGTCGACGGTCGATTTAAGACGGTCGTCCTAGGATCGGGATAGTACGCTCGTCCTATCCTCATTCGTCAACACCAGGGAGACACCATGGCGGTGAGTGAGCGGACGCCCCGGGAGCGGATCGTCCACAGCGCGGTGAAGCACCTACGGCGCCACGGTGTCGAGGGGATGGGCTTGCGCCCGGTCGTGTCCGACGCCGGCGCGCCGTGGGGTTCCCTTCACCACTACTTCCCCGAAGGCAAGGACCAGCTCGTCGCCGAGGCCCTTGCGTGGTCCGGCCAGTTCGCGGCCGAGCAGGTCTCTGACTACGTCCGCAGCGTCCGGACACCCGATCCGGCTGGCCTCTTCGACCACATCGTCCGCTGGTGGGCCGGCGACCTGACGCGGCGAAGCTTCGCACTGGGCTGCCCGGTAGCGGCGTCGATCTCCGACGGACTCGCTCACGACCGCGTGCGCCTCGCGGCAACCGGGGCCCTGGATGACTGGAGGTCGGCGATCCATGCGGCCCTTCTCGACATGGGTGTTCCCGCACGACGCATACACGACCTCAGCACCCTGATGCTGGCCTCGCTCGAGGGCGGCATCCTGCTCGCTCGTGCCGAGCGCAACACGGCATCCCTCGACACGATCCGCCGACAGCTCCGGCCGGTCCTCCTGGCCGCGGTGACCCCTCACGAGGGCCCTCACGCCTGAGGGAACGCTGTCGCGCGCCCGGCGGATGTGGTCGGTCCTCGAGGTCGTCCACGCGCCGGTCTACTTCGCTCCGGAGCCGGTCCTGGCCTACCAGGCTCTGGGGCTGCACGGGTACTGGCGTGGCAATCACGCCGGGCGGGTCAGTTCCCTGGGTGCGGTCGGTCTCGACCCGGTCGTCCCGATCTTCCACTACCCGCCCGACCCCAGGACCCCGCCCCAACACCCGACCGGACTCACGCCTTCATCGGTTTCCGGCCCAACGGAGGCGTGGAACCGACAATCCTGTGAGTCCGGTCGGGAGCTGGTGGGGGTGGGCAAGGGGTGGGCGAGGGGCGGGTGGGGGTGGGCGAGGGCGGGTGGGGGTGGGCGAGGGGCGGGTGAGGGGCGAGCGACCTCTGGCCGTCGCCCGCGCACTAGCCTCACCACGTGCCACTTCCCGCCGACCTGCTCGCCTCGCTCGTCGCGTCGGACGCCACGCGGCCGCGGCTGACGTTCTACGACGACGCCGAGGGCCCCACCCGCGGCGAACGCATCGAGCTGTCCGGGCGGGTGCTCGCCAACTGGGTGGCCAAGGCCGCCAACCTGCTGCAGGACGAGCTGGACGCCGCACCCGCGACCACGGTCGGCCTCGACCTGCCGTGCCACTGGCGGGCCTTCTACTGGGCGCTCGCGTCCTGGTCGGTCGGTGCCACCGTCGTCGTCGGGCCGGATGCCTGGCGCGCCGACGTCGTCGTCACCACCGACCCAGCCGTGGCGCGTGGGGTGGCCGAGGACGCGGGACTCGCCGTGCTGGTCACGATGGACATGCTCGCCCGCCAGAACCCCGACACCCCCGCCGACGTCGTGGACGAGGCCAAGGACCTGGCCGGCTACGGCGACGTGTTCACCCCGTGGGAGGAACCGAGCAACGACGCGCCGGCCCTGGACAACGGCAACGGCAACGGCAACGGCAGCGGCACCGCGGCATACGGGGAGGTCGTCGTCGCCCGACCGGAGTGGGGGGCGGCTCCGCGCGTACGCGTGCCCGACCGGCTCGATGACGCGCTTCGCAGCGCGCTGTCCGCCTGGGGGGCCGACGGCTCGATCGTGCTGGTCCGGTCGCCGGACGGTGACCAGTCGACGCGCCTCGCGTCGGAGAGCGTGACCATCGAGCTGGACTGAGGCTCAGGCGAGCTCGACCCGCAGCTCAGGCTCGGTCTTCTCGCGCACCTCGTCCTCGGTGACGCCCTCGGCGAGCTCGCGCAGCACCAGGCCCTCCGGCGTGACGTCGATGACCGCGAGGTCGGTGATGATCCGCTGGACGACGCCCCGGCCGGTGTAGGGCAGCGAGCACTCCTTGACGATCTTGTAGGAGCCGTCGCGCGCCACGTGCTCCATGAGGACGATGACGTGCTTGGCGCCGTGGACGAGATCCATCGCGCCGCCCATCCCCTTGACCATCTTCCCGGGGATCATCCAGTTGGCGATGTCGCCGCTCTCGGACACCTGCATGGCGCCGAGGATCGCCGCGTCGACCTTGCCGCCGCGGATCATCCCGAACGACGTCGCCGAGTCGAAGAACGACGCACCCTTGCGCAGGGTGACCGTCTCCTTGCCGGCGTTGATGAGGTCGGCGTCCTCGGTGCCCTCGACGGGGTAGGCGCCGACGCCGAGGATGCCGTTCTCCGACTGCAGGACGATCTCGACGTCATCGGGCACGTAGTTGGGCACCAGGGTAGGCAGGCCGATGCCGAGGTTGACGTAGGACCCGTCGCTCAGCTCGGCCGCCGCGCGGGCCGCCATCTGCTCTCTGGTGAGGGGCATGGCTCAGGACTCCTGGTTCTCGGACGCCGGGCGGACGGTGCGCCGCTCGATCCGCTTGTCGGCCGCCTGGTCGGGGGTGAGCGGCAGGACGCGCTGGACGTAGATGCCGGGCAGGTGCACCTGGTCGGGGTCGAGGTCGCCCGGGTCGACGAGCTCCTCCACCTCGGCGATGGTGACGCGACCGGCCATCGCCGCCAACGGGTTGAAGTTGCGGGCCGACTGGTTGAAGACGAGGTTGCCGTGACGGTCGCCCTTCCAGGCCCGCACCAGCCCGAAGTCCGCGACGATGGCCGGCTCGAGGACGAAGGACTTCGTCTCACCCAGCCACTCGATCTCGCGCACCTCCTTGGGCGGTGACGACACCGAGACCGAGCCGTCCGACGCATACCGCCAGGGCAGGCCGCCCTCGGCGATCTGGGTGCCGACTCCGGTGGCGGTGAAGAACGCCGGTATGCCGGACCCGCCGGCGCGCA
>JALZBI010000066.1 GCA_030947565.1 Actinomycetota bacterium | reverse complement strand
CGACGCGAGCAGATGGTCGACGCGGATGCCCTTCTGGCCGATGGTCAAGAAGTCCTTGATCGCCATCTTCTTGGCCCGGTCGACGATGTTCTGGATCATCGCGCCGGAGTTGAAGTCCTTGAAGTAGAGGATCTCCTTATCGCCGCCGGCATAGGTCACCTCGAGGAAGCGGTTCTCGTCGATCTCGGAGTACATCCGCTCGACGGTCGCCTGGATCATGCCTTCGATGGTCGCGATCCGGCTGCCACCGTTCTCGGACAGGTCGTGCTCGTGCAGCGGCAGGGTGTCGGTGAGGTACTTGGTGAAGATGTCACGGGCGCTCTCGGCGTCGGGTCGCTCGATCTTGATCTTCACGTCGAGCCGGCCGGGTCGCAGGATCGCGGGGTCGATCATGTCCTCACGGTTGGACGCCCCGATGACGATGACGTTCTCGAGCCGCTCCACGCCGTCGATCTCGGACAGCAGCTGCGGCACGATCGTCGTCTCGACGTCGCTCGAGACACCGGAGCCACGGGTGCGGAAGAGGCTGTCCATCTCGTCGAAGAACACGACCACGGGGGTGCCGTCGGACGCCTTCTCACGGGCCCGCTGGAAGATCAGCCGGATGTGCCGCTCGGTCTCGCCGACGTACTTGTTGAGCAGCTCGGGGCCCTTGATGTTGAGGAAGTAGCTCTTCTCAGTGGACTTGCCGGTGCGCTCGGCGACCTTCTTGGCCAGCGACGCGGCGACCGCCTTGGCGATGAGCGTCTTGCCGCAGCCGGGCGGGCCGTAGAGGAGGACACCCTTCGGCGGGCGCAGCTGGTGCTCCCGGAACAGCTCGGGGTGCAGGTAGGGCAGCTCGACCGCGTCGCGGATCTGCTCGATCTGACCGGACAGCCCGCCGATGTCCTCGTAGGCGATGTCGGGGACCTCTTCGAGGACGAGGTCCTGCACCTCCGCCTTGGGGATCCGCTCGTAGACGAACCCGGAGCGGGAGTCCAGCATGAGTGCGTCACCGACGCGGACCAGCTGGCCCTCCAAGGACTCGGCGCGGCGGCATACCCGCTCCTCGTCGGCGTGGGCGACCACGAGGATGCGGTCGTCGTCGAGGATCTCCTTGACCATGACGACCTCGCCGACCCGCTCGAACCCGCAGGTGGCCACGACGTTGAGCGCCTCGTTGAGCATGACCTCGCGGCCGGCGCTGAGCGTGCTCGGGTCGACCGTCGGGCTGACGGCGACGCGCATCTTGCGTCCTGACGTCAGGATGTCGACGGTGGCGTCGTCGTACGACTCGATGATCAGCCCGTAGGCGCTGGGCGGCTGGGCGAGCCGGTCCACCTCGGACTTGAGGGTCACGATCTGCTCGCGCGCCTCCTTGAGGGTGCGCACCAGCCGCTCGTTCTGGGTGCTCAGCGTGGCGAGAGAGGTCTGCAGCTGCAGCACGCGGTTCTCCAGCTCCCGAGCGCGGCTGGGGCTGTGTCGCAGCTGCTCCCGCAGGTCGCGCACCTCGTCACTGAGCAGATCACGCTGTCGGGACAGCTCATTGGCCGATGACGCCGATGTCGGGTCGAACGGGTCTCTGCTGTGTTGGGGTGCGCGCACGTCGTCGGGCTCACGTGGGGTGAAGTCTGGCATCTGAACACCTCCTGGCGGCTCGCCGGGTCACTTGCTGTTTCGACCCTAACCCGGGACCTCGCGTACTCCTCGGAGGTTTCGGTCACAGTCCGGCGTGGGCCGCCGGTTCCTGCTCAGGGGCGCTTGCACGGCGGGAGATCGGAGACCGACAGGTGAGACGACCCCGGGCCCTCGCCCCCGGCTACCGGTCGTCGGCCCCGCCCTCGTCGGTGTCGCCGCCCAGTGCGACCGGCTCGTCAGCCGCGCCCGCCGACGTCGCCGAACGCCGGAGGCGGCGGATGCGCTTCTCCGACGGGGAGCGCTCCCCGAGGTCCTCCGGCGTCCACGCCGACGTGTCCGGGCTCGACGGGACGGCGGAGGTGGTGGTCGTGGACATGGCGTCACTGATCGGTGACGTCTCGTTGGTCGGCGCGTCGCGGTTGCCCTTGGCAGGTCGCCGGGTGCGCTCGGGTGGACGGACGCCAGGGGCGAGCCGGCGGGTGGTGACGAGAAACCCGGTATGCCCGTGCATCCGGTGCTCGGGCCGCACGGCCAGGCCCTCGAGGTGCCAGCCGCGGACCAGAGACTCCCAGGCGCTGGGCTCGGTGTAGCCCTCGTGGTCGCGCATCGCCTCCGCGACCCGGGAGAGCTGGGTCGTCGTCGCGACGTAGCAGATGAGGAGGCCCCCGGCGATGAGCGCGTCACCCACAGCGCCGAGGCACTCCCACGGGGCGAGCATGTCGAGGACCACCCGGTCGACGCTGCCGGCCTCGACCTCACCCGGCAGGGCTTCGACCAGGTCACCGACGACGACCCGCCAGGCGGGGTGCTCCCGCCCGAAGAAGGACCGCGCGTTGCCACGGGCGATGTCAGCGAAGTCCGCCCGACGCTCGAAGGACACCAGCTCACCCTCGACGCCGATGGCCCGCAGGAGCGACATGCTCAACGCCCCCGAGCCCACGCCCGCTTCGACCACCCGGGCGCCGGGAAAGATGTCGGCCATCATGACGATCTGGGCGGAGTCCTTGGGGTAGACGACGGCCGCCCCGCGGGGCATGGACATGACGTAGTCGGCGAGAAGCGGACGCAGCGCGAGGTACTCGACCCCGGACGAGTTCACGGCGACCGAACCGTCCGGCGCCCCGATCAGGTCATCGTGCGCGAGCCGGCCGTGGTGGGTGTGGAACTCCCGCCCGCGCTCGAGGGTGATCGTGTGGAGCCGACCCTTGGGGTCGGTCAGCTGGACCCGGTCACCGATCGCGAACGACCCACGGTGCGGCAACGGGATACCGGGCCCCGCTTCCGGAGCCGGCCCCGGAGCGGGGACTGGGACCGCCGACGCCGCCGGGGCGTCCTCTTTCGGATGGTCGCCGTCGTCCTGTGGGGTCACGGCCGCCGAGTCTACGGTCGCGGGCGCCCACCCCCGTCGCCCGCGGCGGACGCAGCGCCACGCCCGTCACGCCGCCTCACGCCCGGGGCGACCCGCGCCTCACCCGGTCGGCGACCACGTCGTACCGGCTCTGCACCGACGGGCCCGCCCGGTAGAAGCGGCGGCGGAGCGAACCCTCGACCTCCACGACGTCCCCCTCCGCCATCCGCAGCCCGGCCCGCCGAGTCATGGCCGTCCAGCACGACACGTCGATGGTGTCCACCGACGCCCGGGTCACCTTCTCCACCGCCGCCTTGGCTCCTGCCCCCTTCCCGGCGGGTTCCGGAGGGCGGCGGACGACGACCCGCAGCTGCACCACCTCGTCACCACTGGGCAGCGACCGGGTCTCAGGTGTCCCACTCACCCGCCCGACGAGCCGCACCTCGTTGACGTTCTCCCCCTCAAGGACCGCCTCCCGGGGCTTCGGCTTCTCATCCCTCGCCGCTGCGGCCACTCTCGTCTGCTCCGCCGTCGTGTCGCCCCGGGTGGTCCCCCGCCTCGCCGCCATCACCGCTCCCGTCCCGCCGTCCCGCAGTCTCGCCCTCGCCGCCAGCGCCTGGCGACCAGACCCAGCCAACCCTCCGACGACGACCGTGACCAGACCCACGGATGCGCCTGTGGACGACGGGACGCGGCGTTCAGCGGGTGTGGACGACCAGGAGGAGCGGGAGGAGCCGGTTGCCAGAACGACGTCAGCGGGCGAACGCGGCGTTGAGGTCGGCCAGCGTGATCGTCCCCAGCACCTCGCCCTGGGGGGTCACCGCGACCATGGTCGGTGGGACGGCGCCTCGGGCGGTGACGGAACCGATGACATCGGTGACGCCGGCATCGCGAGACGGGACGACGACCACCCATCCGTCCGGCTGGCGCCCCATGACGGCCTCGACCGGCACCTGGTGCTCACGCGCGGGATCGACCCCGCGCGCCGCGTCGAGGTCCACCACACCCAACGGTCGGCCGTCCGGTGACAGGACGACCACGACAGGGGGCGTCCCGGCCGCCGGGTCCACCCGGGACAGCACCGATGCCACCGGCTCGCGCGACTGGACGACCATGGCCGGCCGCAGCACCTGGCTCAGCGATACCTGCTCGATGGCGCGCCGGGCGGTCCCCGAGCGGATCGCGTTCGTGGCCCCGGCCCAGAGGAAGGCGCCGATCAGGCCGCACCAGACGATGGTGAACAGCGAGGGCGGGTCGCCCATCAGCAGGGGCCGGCCCACCAGCCAGAGGACGACGACGACGGTGAGGATCCGACCCAGCCAGCCGGCGACGATGAGGCCCTTGTTCCGGTCTCCGGTCACCCGCCACACCAGGGCGTCGACGAGGAACCCCCCGTCGAGGGGGAGGCCGGGCAGCAGGTTGAAGACGCCGACGAACAGGTTGGTGACCATGAGCGCCCCGACGAGCAGCCCGACGACACCGCCGAGGTCGGCCAGGCTCTGCACGGCATACCCCGCCCCCGCGATCGCCAGGTTGGCCAACGGTCCGGACACCGCGATGCCGGCGCTGGCCCCCGGCCGCGCGGTCGAGGTGTCGTAGACCGTGTGGCCGCCCCAGAGGTCGGCCACGACGCGGTCGACGGCGTAGCCGAACCGGCGCGCCACGAGGGCGTGAGCGGCCTCGTGGGCCAGCACGGAGAACAGGAGAAGCATCGCGTAGGCGATGGCCACGGCATACCCGAAGGCGCCGCCGGTGACCCCGGTGCTCTGGCGTACCTGAGGACCGAACGTCACGACGATGACGAGAGCGATGACCGGCCAGCTGCGGCCCAGATAGACCGGTATGCCGTGCAGTGACCCCAGGCGCCAGCCGTAGGCCGCCCCGCGGGTGGGCGAGCCTCGGCCGGCGGTCATGGGGCGACCCTACGTCACCGGGGGCCGATACCTCCGTGCGTCACCTGTGCGGAGGTTGTCATACTGAGAGGTCGCCGCCCCCGCACAACCGAAGGCCACTGTGACCGATCACGTTCTCCGCCCCGACGCCACGGACACGCTGCGAACGCTGCTGGCCGAGCGCATCCTCGTGCTCGACGGGGCGATGGGCACGATGATCCAGCGCCACGAGCTCGCCGAGGCCGACTACCGCGGCACGCGGTTCACCGACTGGCCGAGCGACGTGCGCGGCAACAACGACCTGCTGAGCATCACTGCCCCGGACATCGTCTCGGGGATCCACCGTGAGTACCTCACGGCCGGTGCGGACCTTGTGGAGACCAACACCTTCAACGCCAACCGGATCTCGTTGCGCGACTACGACATGGCCGACCTGGCTTACGAGATGAACGTCGCCGCAGCGCAGCTGGCCCGGGCCGAGTGTGACGCGATGACGCTGCGCATGCCCGACCGGCCGCGGTTCGTCGCCGGAGCCCTGGGCCCCACGAACCGCACGGCGTCGATCTCCCCCGACGTCGACGACCCCGGTGCGCGCAACGTCACCTACGACGAGCTGGTCGAGGCCTACCTCGAGCAGGGCCGGGGGCTCGTCGACGGGGGCGCCGACCTGCTCATCGTCGAGACGATCTTCGACACCCTCAACGCCAAGGCGGCGATCTTCGCCTGCGAGACGCTGTTCGAGGAGTATGCGCGGCGTTGGCCGGTCATCATCTCCGGCACCATCACCGACGCATCGGGGCGCACCCTCTCCGGACAGGTGACCGAGGCGTTCTACGACTCCATCCGGCACGCCCGGCCGATCGCCGTCGGGCTCAACTGTGCGCTGGGGGCCGACGAGATCCGACCCTACCTGGCCGAGCTCGCCCGCATCTCGGACTGCTTCGTCTCGTGTTACCCGAATGCGGGGCTGCCCAACGCGTTCGGTGAGTACGACGAGCTGCCGGAGCAGATGGCGACGGTCATCGAGGAGTTCGCCAGCAGCGGGCTGGTCAACATCGTCGGCGGCTGCTGCGGCACGACCCCTGACCACATCGCGGCCTTCGCCAAGGGGGTCGACGGAAAAACCCCGCACACCCCGAACCCGACGGTGCCGGCGCTGCGGCTGTCCGGGCTCGAGCCCCTCACCGTCACGGCGGACTCGCTGTTCGTCAACGTGGGCGAGCGCACCAACATCACCGGCTCCGCCCGGTTCCGCCGGCTCATCAAGGAGGGCGACTACCCCACCGCGCTCAACGTCGCGCGCCAACAGGTCGAGGCCGGGGCGCAGGTCATCGACGTCAACATGGATGAAGGGATGATCGACGGCGTCGCCGCGATGGACCGCTTCGTCAAGCTCGTCGCGAGCGAGCCGGACATCTCCCGGGTGCCGCTGATGGTCGACTCCTCGAAGTGGGAGGTCATCGAAGCCGGCCTGAAGTGCGTGCAGGGCAAGCCGATCGTCAACTCCATCTCGATGAAGGAGGGCGTCGAGCCGTTCGTCGAACACGCCCGGCTCTGCCGCAAGTACGGTGCGGCGGTGGTCGTCATGGCGTTCGACGAGCAGGGCCAGGCCGACTCGCTGGAGCGCCGGAAGGAGATCTGCCGACGGGCCTACGACATCCTCGTCGACGAGGTGGATTTCCCCGCCGAGGACATCATCTTCGACCCCAACATCTTCGCGGTGGCGACGGGCATCGAGGAGCACGCCGCCTACGGCACCGACTTCATCGAGGCCACCCGCTGGATCAAGGAGAACCTGCCGGGCGCGCTCGTCTCCGGTGGTGTCTCCAATGTCAGCTTCTCGTTCCGCGGCAACAACGCTGTGCGAGAAGCGATCCACGCGGTGTTCCTCTACCACGCGATCCAGGCCGGCATGGACATGGGCATCGTCAACGCCGGCGCCCTGGTTGTCTACGACCAGGTCGACCCTGAGCTGCGCGAGCGCATCGAGGACGTCGTCCTGAACCGGCGCCCCGACTCCACAGAACGGCTGTTGGAGGTCGCTGCCCGCTTCGATACGACCGGTCAGGAGCAGACCCCCGAAGCCCAGCAGGAGTGGCGCTCGCTCCCGGTCGGCGAGCGCATCACGCACGCGCTGGTGAAGGGCATCGACGAGTACGCCGAGGTCGACACCGAGGAGCTGCGGCAGGACATCGCCGCCCGCGGCGGCCGGCCCATCGAGGTCATCGAGGGGCCGCTCATGGACGGCATGAACGTCGTCGGCGACCTGTTCGGGGCCGGCAAGATGTTCTTGCCCCAGGTGGTGAAAAGCGCTCGGGTCATGAAGAAGTCGGTGGCCTACCTCATTCCCTACATCGAGGCCGAGAAGAAGCCGGGCGACGTGGAGCGGGCCAAGGGCAAGATCGTCATGGCCACGGTCAAGGGTGATGTGCACGACATCGGCAAAAACATCGTCGGGGTCGTGCTGCAGTGCAACAACTACGACGTCGTCGACCTCGGGGTCATGGTGCCGCCGCAGAAGATCCTGGATGCCGCCAGGGCCGAGAAAGCCGACGTCATCGGCCTGTCCGGGCTCATCACCCCCTCGCTCGACGAGATGGTGACCATGGCGTCGGAGATGGAACGGCAGGGGTTCGAGATCCCCCTGCTCGTCGGTGGCGCCACGACCTCGCGCGCGCACACCGCGGTCAAGGTCGACGGCAAGTACCACGGTCCGGTGGTGTGGGTGAAGGATGCGTCGCGCTCGGTTCCCGTTGTGGCGCAGCTGCTTTCGGATGAGCAGCGACCCAAGCTGATGGACATGGTCAAGCTCGACTACGACAGCCTGCGGGCCCGCCACGCGGCCAAGTCGACCGACCGGCCGCTGACCACCATCGACGCCGCCCGGGCCAACGCCACACCAGTGGACTGGGCGGCATGCCGACCGCCCGTGCCCCACGTCATCGCGCAGCAGGAGAAGGAGCTGCTGCAACGGCAGTCCGGCGTCAAGCGCCACGAGATCACCCAGTTCGTGCGCACGATGCGCGACTACCCGCTGGCCGAGCTGCGCGACTACATCGACTGGGGGCCGTTCTTCCTCGCATGGGAGATGAAGGGCCGCTTCCCCGACATCCTCAACAACCCGGCGACCGGCGAGGCCGCGTCGCGGCTCTACGAGGACGCGCTGGGAATGCTCGACCGGCTGGCCGACGAGAAGTGGCTGCGAGCCGATGGCGTGGTGGGGTTCTTCCCGGCCAACGCGACCGGCGACGACATCGAGGTCTACACCGACGAGACGCGGATGACGCTGGCCGCGACCCTGCGCACCCTGCGGCAGCAGGGAAAGCACCGCGACGGAGTGCCCAACCGCGCCATGTCCGACTTCGTCGCGCCCAAGGAGACCGGGCTGCGCGACCACGTGGGAGCGTTCGCCGTGACGGCGGGCCACGGGGTGCAGGAGAAGGCGGCCGAGTTCAAGTCGAGCGTCGACGACTACAACGCCATCCTCCTCGAGTCGCTCGCCGACCGGCTGGCGGAGGCGTTCGCCGAGCGGCTGCACGAGCGGGTCCGCCGCGACATGTGGGGGTATGCGCCCAACGAGCACCTCTCCGGCTCCGACCTGGTCGCCGAGAAGTACGTCGGCATCCGCCCCGCCCCCGGTTATCCCGCCTGCCCCGACCACACCGAGAAGGACACCCTCTGGACGCTGCTCGATGTCGAGCGCCGGGCCGGCATCAGCCTCACCGAGTCCAAGGCCATGTGGCCGGGGGCGGCGGTCAGCGGCTGGTACTTCTCGCACCCTCAGTCGCAGTACTTCGTCGTCGGCCGGCTGGGCCAGGACCAGGTCGAGGACTACGCCGAGCGCAAGGGCTGGACGATGGCCGAGGCGGAGCGGTGGCTCGGACCCAACCTCGGCTACCAGCCCGACGACTGAGCACCGCGACCACGAAGGCCCTCATGCATGCCTGACCGCCCCGTCCTGGGCGCACTGACCACCTGGTGGCGACGGCTGCGCGGTGGCGCAAGGGCGGTGTCGGACGACCCACCTACAGTCGCGGACATGAGCACCTCCGTGGTCCTGGCACCGCCGCCGACCCGGCCCGATGGCGGAGTTCCGGGGGTTCCGGGGGTTCCGGGGGTTCCGGGGGTTCCGGGGGTTCCGGGGGTTCCGGGGGTT
>JALZBI010000353.1 GCA_030947565.1 Actinomycetota bacterium | reverse complement strand
GTGCTGCTCCGCCCGGTCGTCGCCATGCGGCGCAAGAAGGCGGCCGGCAGCGACCTCGACGACCTGCACCCGGTGGTCAACACCGCGCTGCGCGCGATCATCACCGCGGAGCGCTACCTACCGGTCAAGCAGCTCCCCGGCGTGAGCCTGCTCGTCACGGCGCACCCGCGCGGCTGAGCCGGCCACCGAGCCGGCCACCGAGCCGGTGACCGGCCCGACGGGGGCCTCGACCGGCGTATGCGCGGCGGTCGTCAACCAGGTCTCCGGAGGGAGCGGGGTGTCGGTGGGGCCGTGCTTGCCGCGGACCGCGGTGAGGGAGTCGTACGCGACGAAGTAGGTGGGGCGCCCCTGCATCTGGGTGTACATCCGACCGATGTACTCACCCAGCAGGCCGAGGCAGAGCAGCTGCACCGCGCCGACGGAGGACACGATGAGCACGGTCGACGTCCAGCCGGCCACGGCATGCCCGCTCATGCCGGCGATGATCGCGTAGACCGCCAACAGCACGGCGAGTACGCCGCCACCGAGGCCGAGGAAGGTCGCGAGCCGCAGCGGCGCCATCGAGAAGCCGGTCACCGCATCGAGTGAGAGCTTGAGCATCTTGACCAGGGGGTACTTCGAGCTGCCCGCGGCCCGCTCGTCGCGCCGGTAGGCCACGACGTCCGACGGGAACCCGAGGGTCGGGACGATGAAGCGGAGCACCCGGTTGTGCTCGGGCAGGTCGTTGATCGCGTCCACCGTCGCCCTGGACATCAGCCGGAAGTCGCCCGCGTCGCTGATCGCCTCGGTGCCCGAGATGGTGCGGATCGTCGTGTAGAACGTGCGCGCCGTCGTGCGCTTGAACCATGAGTCGCTGGACCGGTCGCTGCGCACGCCGTAGACGACGTCGACGCCCTCGTCTCGGGCCTTGGTCAGCATCTGGGCGATGACCTCGGGCGGGTCCTGGAGGTCGGCGTCGATCGTGACGACGAAGTCACCCCGCGCCCCGGCCAGGCCCGCTGAGATGGCCGCCTGGTGGCCGGCGTTGGCCCGCAGCCGGATGACCCGCAGCTGCTCCCAGCCGCGGTGGATGCGCTGCAGCAGCGCCGGCGTGAGGTCCTTGCTGCCGTCGTCGACCGCCACGACCTCGTACGCCACCCCCATGCCCTCCAGCACGGGTTGCAGCCGGTCGACGAGCAGGGGTAGGACGTCCTCCTCGTTGTACATGGGGATGACGACCGACAGGACCGGATGCATGCGTTCCAGGTTACGTCGCGGCCCCTGCTCGCGCTGTGCCTCCGGTGAGCGCTCCCCGTGAACGTGACCGAAGTGTTGGATAGGTTGGGCCCCGTGCAGCCGGGTGACGTCGTGCCGGTCCGGTTCGGTAAATGGGGCGGCGGGCCGCACTGGGAGATGGACCTGCGCTACCTCGGTTCGGACGAGTTCGGCGACTGGCTCGGCTCCCCTGCCGGTATGCCACTACGCCGGCCGGGGCGCACGTCGTGGACCGACGCGGAGTTCGCCATGCTTGTCCCGCGGCGCGGTGACTTCGTGGCGTCGTTCAACGGGACCGGTGTCGCCGACGCGGTCTACGTCGACATCACCGACACCCCCCGGTGGGACGGCGGCACGGTGCGGGCCGTGGATCTCGACCTCGATGTCATCCGTCGATGGGACGGGACGCTCCTCGTCGACGATGAGGACGAGTTCGAGGAGCACCAGGTCGAGCTCGGGTACCCACCCGAGGTCGTGTCCGCCGCACAGGCGTCGTGTGACGCCGTCTTCGCCGCCGTGACCCTCGGCGACGAACCGTGGGGCACCGTCGGCCACGCCTGGGCGGCGCGCGCCGCCGGCCAGCCGCTCGCACCGCTGCCCCCGTGGGCGGCGGGATAGGCTGTCGGTATGTCCGCGAGCGTGCTGCCCGTCCTCGTCAGTGGCTTCGCCTCCGCCGAGGAGGCGCCCCGCGCGCTCCCGATGCCGGCGATCGCCTTCGGCGTCCTCGCCTTCGTGGCCTTCCTCATCGGCCTGGGGGTGTTGTGGACGTTCCGCAACGCTGCAGCAAAGATTCCCCCGCCCGGGGCGGCGAACGACGACAAGTTCCACGGGTGAGCTCCTCCCGGGCCTCGGCTCGCCCTGGGTCCTGTACTGAGGTGACGCGCTGAGCAAGCGGCTCGGGGTGATGGGTGGCACGTTCGACCCCATCCATCACGGCCACCTGGTCGCCGCGAGCGAGGTGCAGGCCAGGTTCGACCTCGACCAGGTCGTCTTCGTGCCCACCGGACGACCCTGGCAGAAGGACGGCAGCGAGGTCAGCCCGGCGGAGGACCGCTACCTGATGACGGTCGTCGCCACCGCCTCCAACCCCCGGTTCACGGTGAGCCGCGTCGATGTCGACCGCGACGGGCCCACCTACACCATCGACACGTTGCGCGACCTGCGCGAGGGCGAACCCGACGCCGAGCTGTTCTTCATCACCGGGGCCGACGCGCTCGCGCAGATCCTCACCTGGAAGGACATCGACGAGCTCTGGGAGCTCGCCCACTTCATCGGGGTCACCCGGCCCGGACACGAGCTGAGCGACAACGGACTACCCACCGAGCGGATCACGTTGCAAGAGGTGCCGGCTATGGCCATCAGCTCGACCGACTGCCGCGCCCGGGTCGCCGCAGGACGTCCGGTGTGGTATCTCGTCCCCGACGGGGTCGTCCAGTACATCAACAAGTACCGCCTGTACACCTAGGAGCTTCGTGCCAGCAACACCCCGAGCACTCACCCTGGCCCGCATCGCCGCGCTGGCCGCCGAGGACAAGATCGCGCAAGACGTCATCGCGATCGACGTCAGCGAACAGCTGGCCCTCACCGACGTCTTCGTCATCGCCTCGGCGAACAACGAACGGCAGGTCGGTGCCATCGTCGACGCCATCGAGGACGCCCTGCGCGACCAGGGCTGCAAGCCGATCCGTCGCGAAGGCCAGCGCGAGGGACGGTGGGTGCTCATCGACTTCGGTGACATCGTCGTCCATGTCCAGCACGCCGACGAGCGGGAGTTCTACCAGCTCGAGCGGCTCTGGAAGGACTGCCCCGAGGTGAATCTCTCGGCTGTCCCTGCCCCGTGAGCGACGCCGCCGCGCGACGGCTCGTCGTCGTGCGGCACGGTCAGACCTCCGACAACGCGGCCGGCATCTGGCAGGGGCACCGCGACTCGCCGCTCTCCTCCGTCGGACGGGACCAGGCCCGGCTCGCGGCGCCGGTGCTCGCGGCATACCGACCGGCGCTCATCGTGTCCTCTGACCTGCAACGAGCGTCTGACACGGCGGCCGCCATCGGTGAGGTGTGCCAGGTAGCGGTTCGGATCGACCGGAGGCTGCGCGAGATCGACGTGGGGGAGTGGCAGGGCCGGAGCACCGGCGACGTCCGCGAGGCCTGTCCCGAGAT
>JALZBI010000352.1 GCA_030947565.1 Actinomycetota bacterium | reverse complement strand
CTCGGCCGTGCGGATCACCCACCTGGCCACCGGCATCGTCGTGTCCTGCCAGAACGAGAAGTCGCAGCTGCAGAACAAGGAGTCGGCGCTGCGCGTGCTCCGTGCCCGCCTCCACCAAGCGGCGAAAGAACAGGCCGAGGCGGAGGCGTCGGCCACCCGGCGCAGCCAGGTGCGCACCGTCGACCGCAGTGAGCGGATCCGCACCTACAACTTTCCCGAGAACCGGGTCAGCGACCACCGCACCGGCTTCAAGGCCTACAACCTCGACACCGTTCTCGACGGCGACCTGGACGCGGTCATCGGCTCGTGCGTCGACGCTGACGAGCAGGCGCGGCTGGCCGCGGTCTCGGGCCCCAACAGCACCGACGGCCCCAACGACACCGGCGGCATGCACGGCACCCATGGCGCCCATGGCACCCACGGCACCCACGGCACCCACGGCACCGACCACCGCACCGGCCGCTGAGCGGTGGAGCTGCGCGAGGCCGTTCGCCGGGCGACCATGACCCTCGCCGAGGCGGGGGTGGAGTCGGCCCCGGTCGACGCCCTCTACCTGGCCGCCCACCTCATGGGCCAGGACGTGGGTGAGGTCCGCCGCCGCATGGTGGTCGGCGGGGTCGAGGCCCCCGAGGGCTACGACGACCTCGTCGCCGAACGCGCCACGCGCATACCGTTGCAGCACCTCACCGGGCGCGCCTACTTCCGCGGCCTCGAGCTGCGAGTCGGGCCAGGGGTGTTCGTGCCGCGGCCGGAGACCGAGCTGCTCGTCGACCTCGCCCTGCGTGTGCTGTCGGGCCGTCGATCCCCGGTGGTCATCGACCTGGCCACCGGGTCGGGGGCAATCGCCCTGTCGGTCAAGCAGGAGCATCCCGGCGCCGAGGTGTATGCCGTGGAGCTCAGTGAGCTGGCCTATGGCTGGGCCGTGGCGAACCGCGACCGGCTCGGGCTCGACGTGACCATCGAGCAGGGTGACGCCCGGGGGGCCTACGCGGAGCTCCGCGGCCACGTGGACCTCGTCACGTGCAACCCGCCCTACATCCCGAAGGGCCAGGTGCCGGTCGACCCGGAGGTCCGCGACCATGATCCCGAGCTGGCCCTTTATGGCGGTAGCGCGGACGGTCTGGCCCTGCCCCTGGCCATGGCGGCCCACGCGGCCACCTTGCTGCCCGCCGGGGGGGTGCTGGTCATGGAACACGCTGAGACGCAGGGTGCATCGCTCCCGAGGGCGCTTGCGGCGACCGGCGCCTGGGGGCAGGTCATCGACCACCCTGACCTGCTGGGCCGACCCCGCGCCCTCGTCGCCGTCCGCGCAGCGGAGACCTCAGCGGAGACCTCGGCGGAGACCTCAATGGAGACTCAGGAACCCGGGCCCACCGACGACATAGGGTCGGCGCCATGAGCGAGGTGTTCGACTGCACGACCCCACCCGGCCTGGCGGGCGGGCTCGAGGCGGCCGCGCGAGCCATCCAGGCCGGCGAGCTCGTCGTCCTCCCGACCGACACCGTCTACGGCATCGGTTGCGACGCCTTCAACGCCGCCGCCGTGGCCGCGGTGCTGGCCGCGAAGGGCCGGGGCCGCGAGATGCCCCCGCCCGTCCTCGTCCCCAACCTGCGCACCGTCGACGGGCTGGCGCGCGGCGTTCCCGCTTACGTCCGTCACCTCATCGACGAGTTCTGGCCCGGGCCCCTCACCCTCGTCCTCGAGGCGCAGCCCTCGCTCACGTGGGACCTCGGTGAGACCAACGGCACCGTCGCGCTCCGGATGCCGGACCATGCGGTCGCACTCGCCTTACTCGCGCAGGCGGGTCCGATGGCCGTGACGAGCGCCAACCTCACTGGTTCGCCCGCGGCACAGACCGCCGCCGAGGCGCAGGCCATGCTCGGGGCGGCGGTGTCCGTCTACCTCGACGGCGGTCCCGCGTCCGGCGGAGCGGCGTCGACCATCCTCGACTGCACCGGGGGAGCGCCGCTGACGCTGCGTGAGGGGGCTCTGACCCGGCTCGAGGTCGACGCGGCGCTCGACGCCGCCGAGCAGCGGGAGGCCGACGAGCTGTCCGCCCGCGCGGCCGCCGAGCATCCGCCGGAGCCGGTCACCGACGACCCGCCCCGGCGACCGGGTCCGCGTATCGCCGGCTCCCGCCGCCGCCGCTGACCCGTTCGCGGCGCCGTTGATCCGTGCCCGGGCGCCACTCGACCGCCAGTCGTGCGACTTTGGCTGGTGTCGTTCTGCCAGCCGACTGGCCTGACTGCCAGTCGCGTCGGCGGGACTCGGCACCGGGCCTACAGTTGGTGTCGCTCGTCCAGCCGACCTCCGGAGAGACCCGTGAACCACCCTGATCTCGAGACGTCCAGCGCCCCGTTCTATGGCTCCGACTTCCACGCCCTGCAGTCCTTCGACCCTGACATCGCCGGGGTGCTCCTCTCGGAGCTCGGCCGCATCCGTAGTGGCCTGCAGCTCATCGCGAGCGAGAACATGTCGTCGCCCGAGGTGCTGACCGCGCTGGGCTCGACCCTGTCCAACAAGTACGCCGAGGGCTACCCGGGCCGGCGCTACTACGGCGGCTGTGCCGAGGTCGACAAGGCCGAGAACATCGCCGTCGAGCGATGCGAGGCCCTGTTCGGCGCCGAGCACGCCAACGTGCAGCCGCACAGCGGCGCGAGCGCCAACCAGGCGGTCTACGGCGCGTTCATGAAGCCGGGCGAGACCATCCTCGCGATGGCGCTGCCCATGGGTGGCCACCTGACCCATGGCGCCAAGGTGTCCTTCTCCGGCAAGTGGTTCAACGCGGTGCACTACGGCGTCGACCGCAAGACCGAGGACATCGGTTACGACCAGGTCGCCGAGCTGGCCCGTGAGCACCGACCCAAGGTCATCCTCGCCGGCGGCAGTGCGATCCCGCGGCTGATCGACTTCGAATTCTTCCGCAACCTCGCCGACGAGGTCGGCGCGATCTTCTGGGTCGACGCTGCGCACTTCATCGGCCTCGTCGCGGGGAGGGCGATCCCCAGCCCCGTGCCGTATGCGGACGTCGTCACCTTTACGACGCACAAGGTGCTGCGGGGTCCTCGCTCCGGCGCGCTGGTGTGCAAGCAGGAGCACGCGGCTGCGCTCGACAAGGCCGTCTTCCCGATGATGCAGGGTGGCCCGCAGATGCACACCATCGCCGCGAAGGCGGTCAACTTCAAGGAGTGCGCGACGCCGGAGTACGCCGAGTACGCCCGCCGGGTCGTCGAGAACGCCCAGCAGCTGGCCACCTCGCTCGGCGACTACGGCATCCGTCCGACCACCGGCGGCACCGACACCCACCTCTCCCTGCACGACCTTCAGGACGTCGGCGTGACCGGAGCCGACGCCGAGGCCCGGGCCGACGCGGCCGGGATCGTCCTGAACAAGAACGCGATCCCGTTCGACCCGCAGAAGCCCAACAT
>JALZBI010000351.1 GCA_030947565.1 Actinomycetota bacterium | reverse complement strand
CCCGGTCACCCTCGTGGAAGTCGGCGATCCGCAGCAGCCCGGCGTAGGCCGTGAGCCCTGGCATCCCCAGCACCCCCAGGTACGCCTGCGGCGGCACGGGCGCTCCGTCGACCTCGGTGTCGACGATCCGGACGTGGCGGCCCGGGAGGACGGCGTGGGTGCGCCAGCCGAGGTGGTGCAGCACGGTGTCACCGACGGTGACGTCATGCCCGGGACCGTCGGTCGCCGAGCCGTCGACCTGCTCCACGACGCCCACCGCGCCGCCGTCCATCGGGGCGTCCAGCGCGAACGGCGGGACATACGACGTGACGTCGTTCATCCGGCCGCGCATGTAGGGGTCGACGGACAGGAAGGTGTTACGGACGAGCACCTCCCCAGGGCCGGGCTCGGGCAGGGTGACATCGACGAGGCGGGCGTCCTCGTCGGTTGGCTCACCGTGGGGGCGGCGGACGAGCTGCCATGCACGGGACTCGGACATGAGACCTCCTCGGGGCGTTGTGGTTGCGGGAGGTGCGTTACCAGCCGGAGGTGCCGGGTCCGCCCTTGAACGGGCCGGTGACCCGGGCGGTGATCCAGCCCCCGTAGAACCCGCCCGCCTGCGGCCGCACGACCTCGCCGTCGACGGTGCAGCGGTCCATGGCCCCCGGCATGACCGCGACGTGCTCGCGGAGGGCCTGGAAACCGGGGGAGGGGTCTCGGTAGGTCCAGGCCGCGCGGGCAGCGCGGGCGCCTCCCGCCACGACATCGAAGTAGGAGGCGTGACCCTTGAACTCGCAGTAGGTGCTGCCGGCGACGGGCACGAGCACGCCATCAGGGAACGCGGCATACGGGAGGTAGTAGGCCGGGGGGTGGCTCGTCTCGAGCACCCGCAGGGACTCGGTGGTGTGGGCCACCACGACGCCTCCGAGGACGAGCTCGACCCGCTCATCGCTGGGGTCGACGCGTGGTGGTCGGGGGTAGTCCCAGACCGACTCCTGTCCCGGGCCGGTGGGGTCCCGGCTGATGGCTGCCATGGGTGCATCATCCCTCTGCGTCAGGGGAATCGAGTTGGTGGGGTCGGTGTTGACCGGCATACTGAAGGCTCTTGACAACTGCACAGCGTGACGTGGACACCCCTCGTGCCAGCCGGCACGAACCAACGGGGGTGATCGGTTTCGACGGTGGTCCTGTCACCAGGGGAAGCGGGCCGAGGACGCACGGTTATCTCGTTAACGATCCGCGCAAACCAATAGGTGCCAACTCCAAGAGCACCGACCTCGCCCTCGCCGCCTGAGCGAGCGCATAGGTCCGTCAGCCTGAGGTAGTTCTCGACTCAGTGTCTGGCGTCAGCTAGAGAACTTGCTGCGCAGTCATGCCGAGGGGCTGCGTGGGACTCTTACTCGGCTGGGCCTGTCAGGGAACGCGTGCGTGCGAGCCCTGGGGCCGAGAAACTCCATAGCGCACTGCGCCCGGAGAAGTCCTGGTCTCATGTCATCGGACGCGGGTTCGATTCCCGCCACCTCCACTCGACACCGCCTCGTGCGGTGCGGGTGGCACGTCACGCCAAGCAGCCTGTCGGTCGACAACGGCCCGGCCCCCGTCAGGGGACCGGGCCGTTATCGGTCGTGTGTGTCTTGTGCCTGTATGCCGCTGGCTCAGTGGACGTGCTGCGCGGCGCCGCCGGCGGGTGCCGGGGTGTCCGTGGTCTCGGACAGCTGGGCGCGGACGGCGTCCATGTCGAGCGTGCCGACCTGGTCGACGAGCGACTGGAGGGCGTCCTTGGGCAGCGCGCCGGCCTGGCGGAAGACGAGGATCCCGTCGCGAAACGCCATGAGCGTGGGGATCGACGTGATGTTCACGGCCGCCGCCAGGGCCTGCTCGGCCTCGGTGTCGACCTTGGCGAAGACGATGCCGTCGTGCTGCTCGGACACCTCGTCGTAGACGGGTCCGAAGCGCTTGCACGGGCCGCACCACTCGGCCCAGAAGTCGACGAGGACGGTGCCGTTGTCGAGGACGGTCTGCTCGAAGGTCTGCGCGGTCAGCTCAGTTGTCGCCATGTTCGGTGAACGGCGGACCGAAGGGCGACATTCCCGGGGCGTTGGGGTGGCCCGGGCCACCGGGGGAGGAGTCGCGATGGCGGGAGCCGTCGAGGGCCCAGGTCACCGTGACCGACGCGGTGACGGTCTGCTCACCCGCCTCGACGGGCATCGGCGACGCGGCCACCGCCATCGCCATCCGCGGTCCGGGTCCCGGCGCCCCTCGGGCGGACCCTTCGATCACGAAGAGCACGGCGCCCAGTGTGGCATCGGCCAGGGCGGCATACTGCTGCGCCTTGGCCCGGGCGTCGAGGAACGCCGACGATCGCGCCTCGTCCCGCAGTCCGCTGGCGTCGCTGAGGTCGAGCTGGATGGAGTCGACGGAGAGGGCGTTGCCGGCCACCGATGACACGGCGTCGACGACGGCCCCCACCTGGTCGAGCGCCCGGACCACGACCGACAGCCGGTGGTCGGCCTGGTAACCCACCACACGCTGACCGTCGCGGTCGAAGCGGGGATGCACACCGGCGCCGGTCGACGCGATGTCCGCGCTATCGACCCCGAGGCGGCGCACGGCCTCGCCGATCGCCTGGACGCGGCCCCCGGCCTCCCGCAGTGCCGAGGAGACGTCGTCGCCGTCACACCTGACGCCGAGGGCGAGTCGGACGACGTCGGGGGTGGCGGTGGCCCGCCCCGTCCCCGTCACCTGGACGATGCGCGGGTCCTTGGGCATGGACGTCACGCTACCGGGCCGGCGTTCGTCCGGTCGGTCCCTGGTTGCCGCAACCGGCTGCGACCACCAGCATTCGGTCGTACCGTTGAGCTGTCGAGGGGAATCGTTCGGCCGGCGCCGACGGTCGGCATACGCGGCGGGGGCCGTTGCCGCCGACGCTCGTCCGCGAGCCGTGGCGCGGTGTCGGGGTGGTGGCCGCTCCGCCGGACTTCGACGACCGGTGGGGCCGAGCAGGGCAAGGGGACGTACGTGCGCAGGGTGAGATTGGTCCGGATGGGCGAGGCGACGCCGCGTCCGCGGAGTCCACAGGGGCCACAGGGGCCACAGGGGCCTGAGGGTTTGCCAGATCCGGTGCGACCAGGACGGCCCCCGGTCAACGGGGTCAGGCTGCTGGGCTCCGTCCTGGGGCCCGTCGTCCTCGCCGCGGCGGCCGGTGCGGCGGTGTTGCCGCGAGCCCAGGCGGCCCGTGACGCCTCGGACCGTCAGGCCGCAGCGGCACTGGCCGGCGCCAACCTGCCCGCGGGCATCGTCGCCGCCCTCAACGAGGCCCCGGCGGAACCCTTGGCGCCGCGGACGCGCGCCCTGCCCACGGCGGTGGCGCCACCGTCGACCACAGTCACCATCGAGGCCCTGACCCCGCCTCCCGCGGTCGACAGTGCGGCCGGGGCCCCCACCGGTGAGGTGG
>JALZBI010000350.1 GCA_030947565.1 Actinomycetota bacterium | reverse complement strand
GCCCGCCGCGGGCGGCCTCCAGGTCGTTCCGGAACTCGGTGGCACTCTGGTAGCGCTGGTCCCGGTTCTTCACGAGGGCGTGCAGGGTGACCGTGTCGTAGGCCGCGGGGATGTCCTGGTTGAAGCTTGACGGTGGCTGGGGCGGCTCACCCACGTGCTGGTAGGCCACCGAGACCGGTGACTCGCCGATGAACGGAGGTCGGCCGGTCAGGAGCTCGAACAGCAGGCAGCCGGTGGAGTAGAGGTCCGAGCGGGCGTCCACGGGGAGACCCTGAGCCTGCTCCGGGGAGAGGTACTGCGCCGTGCCGATGACCGCCTGGGTCTGGGTCATCGTCGCCGACGTGTCGGCGACGGCCCGGGCGATCCCGAAGTCCATCACCTTGACGGCCCCCGCCTCGGTGATCATGACGTTGGCCGGCTTGATGTCGCGGTGGACGATGCCCATCCGGTGGCTGTAGGCGAGCGCGGCCAGCACGCCCTCGACGATGGTCGCGGCCTCGCTGGGCTCGATGACCCTCTCGCGGGTCAGCTTCGCGCGCAGCGTCTCGCCGTCGACGTACTCCATGACGATGTAGGGCAGCGGCACCGACGCCCCCCCCGACTCGGTGGCAGCCTCCTCCCCGGAGTCGTAGATGGCGACGATCGCCGGGTGGCTGAGCCCGCCGGCGGCCTGCGCCTCACGGCGGAACCGGGTCAGGAAGTTGGCGTCGCGGGCCAGGTCGGAGCGCAGCAGCTTGATGGCCACGTCGCGGTTCAGCCGGGTGTCGTGGCCGAGGTGGACCTCGGCCATCCCGCCCCGGCCCAGAAGCTCCCCGACCTCGTAGCGCCCCCCGAGCAGGCGAGGGGCACTCACCCGGTCTCCCACGCCGGGGGAGCCAAGGAGGCCTGGTCAGTTGTTGCCATCGGTGCCCTTGGTCTGGGTGCCCGGCCCGGCCGTCGCGCTGCCGTCGGAGACGGTCAAGGTGATGGGGGTGCCGACGTCGAGCTTGCCGGTCGGCTTGATGTCCGTGACGGTACCGGCGACCTCCTTGCCGGGTTGCGTGGCCTGGGTGATGGTGTTGGCCGGCCAGCCCGCACCGACGAGCGCCGTCCTGGCCTCGTCGGACGTCTTGCCGACGTAGTCGTTCCGGTTGATGACGACCTGGGGCTTCGACGAGGTGGTCGAGGCCGACGTCGTGGTCGTGGTCGTCGCCGATGACGACGACGAGGTCGTCGTCGTCGGGGCCGTGGTCGTCGTGCGCGAGGGCGTGACCGTCGTCGGCGCCGTGGTGGTCGAGGCCGACGTCGTCGCCCGGCTCGACGTCGAACTGGAGGGGACCGGCGTCACCGGAGCGCCGTTGTTGCTCAGGTAGGACCACGCGAAGAAGCCGATGGCGGCCAGGAGGACCACGATCGGGATCCACCACAGGCCGATGCCACGACGCGGCCTCGCCGGTGCGTCCGGGGGGTCGTCGCGGTAGGGCTGGTAGGGCCGCGCCCCGTCGTCGAACCCGGCGTCATACGGGGGGTATGCCGGTGGCACGACCGAGGTCGCCGCCCCGGCACCGGCGCTGGCGAGCACCTGGGTGCCGTTGGGGTCGGCATCTCCGGGGTCCCCCGTGTAGAAGACGCTCGTGGCCGGCGGGATCTGTGCGAGCCCCGTGACCGGCATACCCAGGGCGGCGGCGACGGCGGCCGCGGAGGTCGGCCGCTCAGCCGGGTCCTTCGCGAGGCTCTGGTTGACCACCCGGCGCAGGTCGCCGGGCACGTCGTCGGGCAGCGGCGGCGGCGGGTCGTTGACCTGGGCGAGGGCGGTCGCGACGGCCGAGCCCCGGTCGAACGGCTTGCGGCCGGTGAGCATCTCCTGGGTGATGATGCCGAGCGCGTACAAGTCACTGGCGCCGGTGGCCTGCCGGCCGAGGGCCTGTTCGGGGGAGAGGTACTGGGGGGTGCCGAGGACCTCGCCGGTCCGCGTGTGCGACGCGCCGTCGACCGCTCGCGCGATGCCGAAGTCGGTGAGCTTCACCCGGCCGTCGGGGGTGACGAGGATGTTGGCCGGCTTGACGTCGCGGTGGACGACGCCCGCCGAGTGCGCGGCGGCCAGCGCGAGCGCGGCCTGCCCGACGATGCGTCGCACCTCGGGCGGCGCCATCGGCCCCCGGGTGATGAGGGCCGAGAGCGGCTCACCCTCGACGAGCTCCATGACGAGGTAGGCCGTGCCGTCGTCCTCGCCGTAGTCGTAGACGGTGGCGATGTTCTGGTGCGACATCCCCGCGCTGTGCCGCGCCTCGTCGCGGAACCGGGCCGCGAAGGTCGCGTCCTCGGCGGCGTTGGCCCGCATCACCTTGACCGCCACGTCTCGGCCGAGGACGGAGTCGTTGGCCCGCCAGACGTCACCCATCCCGCCCGCGGCGATGCGGTCGGTGAGGACGTAGCGGTTGCCCAGGGTCAGCCCGCGTTCGGGGGTCATCGGCTGTTCACTGGTTCAGCACCGCTTCCATGACTGCTTTGGCAATGGGTCCCGCGAGACGCCCACCGGCGGCCTCGTTGCCGGCGTTGCCCCCGTCCTCGACGACGACGGCCACCGCGACCTTGGGGTCGCCCGCCGGCGCGAACGAGGTGAACCAGGCATGCGGCGGCTTGCCGTTGCCCTGTTCGGCGGTGCCGGTCTTTCCGGCCACCTGGACGCCGGGGATCCGGGCGGGCTGCCCGGTGCCGTTGTCGACGACGGAGGTGAGCATCGAGGTCAACGTGGACGCCGTCTCGGGGGAGATGGCGACGCCCAGCCGCTCCGGCGTCGTGCGGTCGATGGTCTGCAGGTCGGCGCTGAGCACCCGTTGCACGAGATAGGGCCGCATGGCGACGCCGCTGTTGGCCACGGCGGCGCTCGTGAGCGCCACCTGCATCGGGGTCACCCGCACGTCGAACTGGCCGATGGCCGACTGCGCGGTCTGGGCCTGGTTGATGCCGGTCGGGAACCGGCTCGGCTCGACCCTGGTCGGCACCCGCAAGGTGGTCCCGTAGCCGAACTTCGCGGCCTGGTCGGCGAGAGCCTGGGCCCCCACCTGCATACCGAGGTTGCCCATCGCCGTGTTGCAGGAGATCTCGAGCGCGTGCAGCAGCGTGGTCTGGTCGCCCGGCCCGCAGGGCTGCCGGTCGTAGTTGGGCAGCCCGACGCCGGTCTGCGGGAGGGTCAGCACCGCGGGCGCCGGGATCAGGGTCTGGGCGGTCACCTTGCCGGTCTCCAGAGCGGCGGCGGCGGTCACGATCTTGAAGACGGAACCGGGTGGGTAGAGGTTCCCGGCGAGGGCGCGGTCCGCGAGCGGCTGGGCGGGGTCGGCGCTGAGCGACTGCCAGGCCTTGACGACGGCGTTCTGGTCGTGCGCGGACAGCTGGCCGGGGTCGTACTGGGGGTGGGAGACGAGGGCGAGGATCTCACCGGTCTTCGGGTTGAGGGCG
>JALZBI010000003.1 GCA_030947565.1 Actinomycetota bacterium | reverse complement strand
TGAGTCGAGTCGGCCCACGGGCACACCATCCGACCCGGGGGCATGCGGGCCGTCGGCCGTCGCCTTCGACGCCTCGTACCCTGGAGTGTGTGAGCGAACCGCCCCAGCCGACCGTCGGCTCCCCTTCCCAGGAGCCCACCCAAGACTCCACCGTGGACCTGCCGGACCAGATGCGGGTGCGGCGCGAGAAGCGGCAGCGGCTGCTGGACCGAGGCGTCGAGGCCTACCCCGTCGAGGTGCGCCGTACGCATACCCTCCAGCAGGTCCGTGAGGAGTGGGGTCACCTGGCGACCGGCGAGGAGACCGACGAGGTCGTCCGCGTCGCGGGCCGGGTCGTCTTCGTGCGCAACACCGGCAAGCTCTGCTTCGCCACCCTCCAGGAGGGTGTCGGCACCCGCCTGCAGGTCATGCTCAGCCTGGCCGAGGTCGGCGACGAGGCCCTGGCCGACTGGAAGGCCCTCGTCGACCTCGGCGACCACGTCGTCGTCGAGGGTCGCGTCATCGCCAGCCGCCGCGGTGAGCTGTCGGTCCTCGCCACCTCCTGGGTCATGGCGAGCAAGGCGCTGCGGCCGCTGCCGACGCTGCACAAGGACCTGTCCGAGGAGACGAGGGTGCGGCAGCGCTACGCCGACCTGGTCGTCCGGCAGGAGGCGCGCGACATGGTGCGCACCCGCGCCGCGGTCACCCGGGCGATCCGTGACGAGCTCGCCGCCCAGGGCTACGTCGAGATCGAGACCCCCGTGCTCCAGCTGGTGCACGGCGGCGCTGCGGCCCGGCCGTTCCGCACCCACCTCAACGCCTTCCAGCAGGACATGACCCTGCGCATCGCGCTCGAGCTGCCCCTGAAGAAGGCGGTGGTCGGCGGTGTCGACAACGTCTACGAGCTGGGCCGCATCTTCCGCAACGAAGGCGTCGACGCCACGCACAGCCCCGAGTTCACGATGCTCGAGGCCTACCAGGCCTACGGCGACCAGACGAGCATCGCCGCGCTCACGCGCGACCTGTACCTGAGGGTCGCCGACACCCTCGGCTCCCGCCGGATCGAGACCCCTCAGGGCGTGGTCGACCTCGGCAGTGACGATGACGCGTGGCCCTGGCTCCCGGTCTACCAGGGCATCAGCGAGGCGGTGGGCGAGGTCGTCACCGTGGAGACCCCGCTCGAGACCCTGCTGGAGTATGCGGCGAAGCACGACGTCGCGGTCGGCCCCGGCTGGTCGCCCGAGAAGGTCGCCCTGGAGCTGCTGGGCGAGCTCGTCGAGCCGACCCTCGTCCAGCCCACGTTCCTCTGCGACTACCCCGCCTCGGCGCAGCCCCTGGCCCGCCCGCATCGCCGCGAGCCCGGCCTCATCGAGGCGTGGGACCTCATCATCGCCGGCGTCGAGCGAGGGACCGGGTTCTCCGAGCTCATCGACCCGGTCGTCCAGCGGGACGTCCTGACCGCCCAGTCGCGGCTGGCCGCGGGCGGCGACGAGGAGGCCATGCAGCTCGACGAGGACTTCCTGCGGGCGCTCGAGTACGGCGCGCCGCCGATGGGTGGCCTCGGGCTGGGTCTCGACCGGATGGTCATGCTCTTCACCGGGGTCAACATCCGAGAGACCATCCTCTTTCCGCTGCTCAAGCCGGAGGACTGACCGATGTGGGACGCCGTCTTTCCCTACGTCGCGGCGCTGCTGCCCACGGTGGCCGTCGCCACGCTCTTCTATTTCCTCATCAAGACGATTCTCGAAGGGGACCGGCGCGAACGCCTGGCCCAGTCTAAATGGGAGAAGGAACAGCGCGAAGCCGCGGCGCTCCCGGATAATCCGGAGAATTCCCAAAACCCTTCGGAATGATTACCCTGGGATGGTCACCGGTCATTCACTGGTGCCCGTCCCCACCTACATCAACTTCTGCTTGATGTCACCGAAAGGAAAATCCCCTATGGCACAGCGTGTCCAGATCGTCCTCGAGGACGACCTTGACGGCGGAGAAGCCGCCGAAACCGTGACGTTCGGGCTCGACGGCGTGAGCTACGAGATCGACCTCAGTGACAAGAACGCGGTCAAGCTGCGCGACGACCTTGCCACCTGGATCGGGCACGCCCGGCGTTCTGGGGGCCGTCGCGCCACCGGACGGCGCGCGTCCGGTTCGGCGAACACCCCCAGCCGGCGCAGCGACCTGGCGGCCGTGCGCGCCTGGGCCCGCCAGAACGGCCACCAGGTCAGCGACCGCGGCCGCGTCTCGGCCGCCGTCCAAGAGGCCTACGACAAGGCGCACTGACCACCGCCCGCCCGACGGTGCGTGAGAACACCGTCCGGCGGAGTCGGGAATCTGGGTCAAAAGGGGACACCCATGAACGTGGATGTCCCCTTTTGCACGCGAGTTTGCCTTATCTGGCGGGTGGAAACTGCTTAGCGCCCCGGTTTGCGCAGGAGTGGGGCCGCGAGATCGCCGAGGTCACCCAGCCTTGTCAGGACGTCCTCCATGAGCAGCTGGCCGAGCGCGGGCTCGCGGGCGGCGCCCTTCTCGACCTCTTCCCACGTCCGCGGCGCCGCGACATAGGGAGCCGCCTTTCCGCGGAGTGAGTATGGGCTGATCGTCGTCTTGGCCGCGGTGTTCTGGCTCCAGTCGAGCAGGATTTTCCCAGGGCGCAGCGACTTGGTCATCTTCCAGACCACGAGGTCAGGATGGGTCTTGGTCATCTCCTGTGCCAGCTGCTGGGCAAGAGTGCGAATGTCGTCGGAGGAATGCTGACCGGGCAAGACGGCATACAGCTGCATGCCCTTGCTGCCGCTCGTCACCGGCACCGTCGTCGTCAGCCCCATCGCCTCCAGCCGAGGCTTGACCCACAGCGCCACCTGCGCGCACTCGGTGAGGCCGGCCCCCGACCCGGGGTCGAGGTCGATCACCAGCCGGTCAGGGTTCAGGGGGTGACCGTCGTCGTCGACCTGCCACTGGTGCACGTGCAGCTCGAGGGAGGCGAGGTTGACGAGGTAGGTCAGGTCGGCGAGGTCGAGGACGAGGGGGTAGGTCAGCCGGTCGCGTTCGGGGTGCTCGTCGGCATCCCGGCCGTGCGACGACACGGTCACTCGGGGCAGCCAGGCCGGAGCACCGCTGGGGAGGTTCTTCTCGAAGAACATCGGCCCCTCGACACCGTGCGGCCAGCGGATGCGGGTCACCGCGCGGCGGCCGACCAGGGGCAGCAGCACCGGGGCGACCTGGGCGTAGTAGCTGAGCACCTCGCCCTTGGTCGTCTCGGTGGCGGGGTACATGACCTTGTCGAGGTTGCTCACCGCCAGTCGACGCCCGGCCACCTCGACGGTGACCTTCTCGCCCCGGCGGGCACCGGGTTCCGGGCGATCAGGCACGAGGCACGTCCGTCAGGTCGACATCGCCGGGCGTGAGGTCCGGCCGAAGTCCTCGGTATGCCGGTCCACGCAGCCGGCCCTGCCGGGTCAGACCCAGCGCCTGCACCTCGCAGACCAGGACCGGATGCACCCAGGTCGTTCCCGCGGCGTCGACGCGGGGCACGTCGCCGACGAACGGGGACGCCGGCGTGATCAGCGGCGCGAGGTCGCCAAGGAGGGCGTCGCCGACCTTCCCGGCGAGGCCGCTGCCCACCCGGCCGAGGTAGCGCAGGCCGCCCGGGGCGGGTGCTCCCACGAGCACCGCGCCGAGGCGGTCGGTCGAGTCGGCCTCCGGCCGCCACCCCCCGATGACGACCGAGGTCGACGTGCGGTGCGGGAACTTCAGCCACTCGTCGCTGCGCAGGCCGGAGTGGTAGCGCGAGGTGACCCGCTTGCTGACGATTCCCTCCAGGCCCTGGTCGCGGGTGGCCATGTGCAGGAGGGCACCGTCGGTGAACGTCGGCGGCACCTGCCAGTGCGGGCCGGCCAGCTCCAGCCGTTCGAGGGTGGCCCTCCGGTCGGCATACGAGCGGGCGGTGAGGTCGACGCCGTAGAGGCGCAGCAGGTCGAACGCCATGAGGGTGGCGGGGTTGTGCGCGGCCAGCGCCGAGGCGCGGCGGGCGCTCGCGACGTGGAACCGTTCAGCCAACGCCTGGAACGACGGGACGCCGCCCTGCAGCGCGACGATCTCGCCGTCCAGCAGCATGTCCTCGAACTGGCCGGACAGGCCGGCCAGCTCGGGGAAGGCGACCGTGACGTCACGCTCCGTGCGGCTGGTGAGCGTGAGCCGCCCCTCCCGGACGTCGGCCAGGACGCGCATCCCGTCCCACTTGACCTCGTGCACCCACTCCGGCCCGCTCGGGACCACCCGCGCGGGGCTCGCGAGCATCGGGCGCATGGAGCCATCCTGGCGCACCGGCACTCGGGGTCCTGGGGTCCAGGCGGTCCGACGGGGAGCCCCGGTGTCGGATCTACGCCCGCGGCACTCCCGAACCGCCGTCGACCCGGCCGAGGCGGCCCAGCACCTGCGCCTGGCGGTCGGCGCCGTCGCCCACCTCGACGGCCGGCCGGCATACCCCCTCGTCGTAGAGGTGCTCACCGAACCCGGTCGCCGCGGTGTCGACCATGTCCAGCTCGGCGTCGCTCAGCCGCTCGCGGTGACCGGCCGCCTGAGCGATGTCCCAGCGGTGGACGACGAGGTCGAACCCGTAGAACCGGACCATCGAGTCGCCGACCGTCGTCGGGCCGAAGACCCCGTCGTAGGTGAGCCCCGCGACGGCCGGGTCGCCCAGCAGGTCCTCGACCCGACCCGCATGGGTGCGCCAGGCCGGCCCCGGCGCGTCGAGGTCGGGCCGCTCACCGACGTCGAGGGCGTGCGTCTGCAGGAACTGACGCTCGGTGTCGACCACGTGGGCGAGGACGTCACGGGCCGACCAGCCCTCGCAGGGCGAGGGGCGGTCCCAGTCGGCGGGGTCGAGCCGCTCGACGACAGCCCCGAAGGGCCCGGCCAGGTCGGTGTACGCCTGGAGCGGGGTGGTCTCGGCGGTGTGGGTCATCAGGGTGTCTCCTGTCGTCGGTGCGCTGTCGGTTCTCTGACGCTAGGGCCGGCTCCGGGGGCGGGTCTTGATACTTTCCGACACATGCCCGTGGATGCGCCCCGCCTGGCCGGGGTGGCCGGAGGTCGCGACGACGTCGAGCGTGCGCACCTCGTGGACCCGGCCGACCGGTCGTTCGCCATCGCCCGCTACCCCGTGTCACCCGACCTGGCCGATTTGGCCCGCCGGTTCTGGATCCCGGTGTGGGACGTGGCTTCCGGCCGCCGGGCGCCACAACGGGTCCTGCAGTACCCCGTCTGTCTGGTCGTCATCTCCCACACCTACTCGCGGTTCTACGGCGTGGCGTCCGGGATCTCCGAGACCGTGCTGGAGGGTCGCGGCTGGGCGGTGGGCCTCATGCTGCAGCCCGCCGCCGGGTATGCCGCGAGCCAAGCGCCCGTCCGCCGCCTCACCGACCGCTGGGTGGACCTCGCAGACGTCCCTGGCCTTCCCGGGGGGAGCCTCACCGCGCAGGTGCGCGCGGCGATGGCGGACGACCCGGAGGGCGCCGAGGCGCACACCACCGCCCGGTGCGCGATCGAAGCCGCCCTCCGACCACTCCTCCCCGTCGACGAGGAGGGGTTGCTCGTCAACGCGGTGGTCGGCCACGTCGAGCACACCCGCGACCTGCTGCGGGTCGAGGAGCTCTGTGCGCGCTTCGACATCTCCGAGCGCGCGCTCCAGCGCCTGCTGTCGAGGCGGATCGGGCTCAGCCCCAAGTGGCTGATCCGCCGCCGCCGGCTGCAGGAGGCGGCGGACCGGCTCCGTGACGAGGGTCCGTCGCTGGCGGGGATCGCCGCCGACCTGGGCTACGCCGACCAGCCGCACTTCACGCGCGACTTCCGGACAGCCACCGGCCTGACGCCCGGCGAGTTCGCCGCGCGGTTCCGCTGACGGGCATACCCGCCCCGTTGGTGATCCGGAGGCCGGACCGCGGCGACGTGTCCCGCCCGGCCCTTCTCGTTCGTGGAGAGGGTGAGGGCCGGGCCGACCGGACCCGACCGAGAGACACCGCGACCACCGAGGAGAACCGACCATGACCCAGTACCTGCTGTCCGTCTGGAGCCGCGAGGGTGAGACGCCCCTGACGGACGAGGAGATCCAGCAGTCCTACGCCGACACGGGTGCCTTCAACGAGCAGGTCAGGAAGGAGGGCGCCTGGGTCTTCGCCGGCGGCCTCCATCCGCCCTGCACCGCCACGGTCGTCGACGGGCGCGGTGAGGAGCCCGTGACCACCGACGGCCCGTTCGCCGAGTCGAAGGAGCAGCTGGGTGGCTTCTGGGTCGTCGACGTGCCCGACCTCGACGCTGCGCTGGACCTGGCCCGTCGCGGGTCCGCGGCCTGCCGCAACCCCGTCGAGGTCCGTCCTTTCCAGGGCGACTGACGTCCGCCGTGCGCGACGCCGACGATGATCCCGCTCTGGGGCCCGCGATCGAGCGCGTCTTCCGGGACGAGCACGGCCGGATCGTCGCGGGGCTGGTCCGCCGGTTCGGCGACATCGACCTCGCCGAGGACGCGGCCCAGGAGGCCTACGTCGAGGCGATGCGGCGCTGGCCGGAGGCGGGCCTGCCCCCCAACCCAGGGGGTTGGCTCGCCACGACGGCGCGCAACCGCGCCATCGACCGGCTGCGGCGCGAGTCGACCCGCGACGCCAGGCACGCCCAGGCGGCACTCGTCGATGCGCGCCATGACGGCGGCCGCGGCATGACCTCGGCCGGCCCCGTCAGCTCCGTCCCGGATGACCGGCTGCGGCTGATCTTCACCTGCTGTCACCCGGCGTTGGCGCGGGAGGCTCAGGTGGCCCTCACCCTGAGGCTGCTCGGCGGTCTGACGACGGCGGAGATCGCGCGGGCCTTCCTCGTCGAGGAGGCCGCGATGGCCAAGCGGCTGACCCGCGCCAAGGCCAAGATCAAGGCGGCCAAGATCCCCTACCGGGTGCCGCCGGACCATGAGCTGACCGCCCGGCTGGCCGGAGTCCTGGCGACCCTCTATCTCGTCTTCAACGAGGGCTACCTTCCGTCCAGTCCGGGCGCGAACGTCCGCGTGGACCTCAGTGGTGAGGCCATCCGCCAGGCCCGCGTCCTCGCGGCGCTCATGCCCGACGAGCCGGAGGCGCTCGGGCTGTTGGCCCTCATGCTCCTCACCGAGGCGCGGCGTGAGTCCCGTTTCGCCGCAGGGGTGCTCGTGACCCTCCCCGAACAGGACCGGTCCCGGTGGGACCGCGCACTCGTCGCCGAGGGCCATGACCTGGTGCGGGCCTGCCTGCGTCGCGGTCGGCCCGGGCCGTACCAGCTCCAGGCTGCAGTCAACGCCGTGCACACTGACGCGGCCCGCGCCGAGGACACCGACTGGACGCAGATCGCGGCGCTCTACGACCAGCTCTATACCGTGACCCCCACCCCGGTCGTCGCGCTCAACCGGGCGGTCGCCGTGGCCGAGCTCGAGGGGCCCCAGGCCGGCCTGGTCGCGTTGCGGACGGCGACGGGCCTCGAGGGCTACCACGCCTACCAGGCCGCGCGGGCCGACCTGCTGCGGCGGGCGGGCCGGACGGAGGAGTCGGCCGAGGCGTACCGGCTCGCGGTCCACCTCGCCACCAACCCCGCCGAACGCGCCTACCTCCGAGACCGGTTGGCCGAGCTCACCTCCGGGTCGGCGTGAGCAGCGCCTCCAGCGCGTCGGCGGCCGCCGGCGCACCGCCGGCGCACCGCCGGCCGTAAGTCCGGCCGCGCCGAGCAGGTGTTGTGGGGGGCTGCGGCATACGCGATGCTGGGTCTGGGTCTCACGCGTCACTCGCGTGACATCCCACAACCTCCGGGAAGGGTGGACGCCATGCCGCGCGCGATGTGGAAGGGCGCCGTGTCGTTCGGTCTGGTCAACGTGCCGGTCAAGCTGTACTCCGCGACCGAGGACCACGACATCTCCTTTCGGCAGGTGCACCGCGAGGACGGCGGCCGGATCCACTACAAGCGGGTCTGCTCGATCGACGGTGAGGAGGTGTCCTACGACGACATCGCCAAGGGCTACGAGACCGAGGACGGCCAGATGGTCGTCATCACCGACGAGGACCTGAAGCACCTGCCCAACCAGTCGAGCAAGGAGATCGCGGTCGAGAAGTTCGTTCCGGTCGAGCAGGTCGACCCGATGCTCCTCGACAAGCCGTACTACCTGGAGCCCGAGAAGGGTGCGGCCAAGGCCTACGCGCTGCTGCGCGACTCGCTCGAAGCGGCGGAGCGGATGGCGGTCGTGACCGTGGCGATCCGCAACCGCAAGAACATGGCCGTGCTGCGCGTGCGCGACGGCATCATCGTGCTCCAGACGATGCTGTGGCCCGACGAGATCCGCTCCGCCGACTTCGCCAACCTCGGCGATGTCGGCAGCGCCACCGAGCGTGAGCTGTCGATGGCGACCATGCTCATCGACTCGCTGTCGGGCGACTACGACGCCTCGGAGTTCGAGGACGACTACGCCCAGGCGGTCGAGACCATGGTGCAGACCAAGCTCGATGGCGGCGAGGTCAAGGAGCAGCCGGCGGCCAAGGACGGCTCCGGCGAGGTCGTCGACCTGCTCGAGGCGCTGCAGCGCTCGGTCGACCGGGCCAAGGCCTCGCGGGGTGAGCCGGTGTCCGAGAAGACGTCCGCCTCCTCGAAGGCGCCGGCGAAGAAGACCGCGGCCAAGACGTCGACGCCGGCCAAGAAAACCGCCGCGACGACAACCGCCAAGAAGACGGTGGCCAAGAAGAAGGCCAGCTGAGTGCCCGAAGGCCATACGCTGCATCGCTTGGCGCAGGCGCTCGACGCTGCCTTCCGGGGCACCTCCCCGGCCGCGTCGTCGCCGCAGGGCCGGTTCGCCGACGGGGCGACGCTCCTCGACGGACGTGAGGTCGTCGCCGCGTCGGCCTGGGGCAAGCACCTGTTCGTGGAGTTCGCCGGCGACACCTGGCTCAACGTCCACCTCGGCCTCATCGGCTCGTTCTCCGTCGACCAGCTCGACCAGCTCGCCGTTGACGACGGCGGGTATGCGGCCGTGCCCCCGCCCCGGGGAGCCGTGCGGCTGCGGCTGGTCAACGACGCGCACCTCGCCGACCTGCGCGGCGCCGTGGTCTGCCAGGTCGTCACGCCGAGTGAGATCGACGCGGTGGTGGCCCGGCTGGGCCCCGACCCGCTGCGGGCCGACCAGGACCCGTCGCGGGCGTGGGCCCGGATCGCGAAGTCCGGGCGGACCATCGCCGAGCTGCTCATGGACCAGTCGATCCTGGCCGGCGTCGGCAACGTCTACCGGTGCGAGGTCCTCTACCGGCACCGGGTGGACCCGTTCCGGCCGGGCAAGGAGATCCGCCGCTCGACGTGGGACGCGATCTGGGCCGACCTCACCCGGTTGCTGCCCCTCGGGGTCGCGTTCAACCAGATCATCACCATGCCCGAGCAGGTGGAGCAGGCCGAGGCGCTGGCCGCCGCCGGACGCATACCCGCCCTGACGTCGACCTGGACCGACTCGGCCCGGCGGTCGGCTCCGGGCCCGGCCGGGGTCGTCGCCGACGTGGAGCGGCTCGTGGACGTCGAGGCGGCCGAGGAGGCGGAGTCACTGGGGGACCTCGAGGACGACGACGAGACCTCGGTGGTGGGCGAGCGGTTCACCGGTATGCCGCGCCGCTACTTCGTCTACCGCCGCCAGGGGGAGCCCTGCCGCGTCTGCGGGTCGCGGGTGCGCACCAAGGTGGTCGCCGGCCGCAACCTGTTCTGGTGCGGACGCTGCCAGCGCCGTCGCTGAGGGGCCCACCTCGGGGGCGTCGACCGCGCCGGGAATGGTGTCGAGCGCGCTCCATCACGAGCAGCTGACACCACTCCCGGCGCCTCCCGCGGGATCCCCACCCCATGACCGCGTCGTCCCGTCGTCCACAGGACCCCGGCGGCGCGTCGACCCGGGGCGCCGCGCCGTGCCACCGTCGCGCCATGTCCACCGCGGCCCGGGCCCGACGCGAGCGGGCTGCCGCCGTCGCGGAGGACCACGGCGGCGTCGTCTCCAGGCGGCTGCTTCGCGAGCTGGGCGTCGACCGCAACCAGCTGGCGCGTGAGATCGCCGCCGGTCGATGGCGTCGGCACGGCGGCCAGACGGTGGCCGTGCACACCGCCGGGCTGGGGGACGTTGCTCTCTGCTGGCGGGCCATCTGGGAGATGGGGGCCGGCGCCGCCGCCCTCGACGGCGTCAGCTCTCTGCAGGCGGCAGGCGTTCGTGGGTTCGACGAGACCATCGTGCAGGTCTCGGTGCCGCGTCCCGTCCACCACGCCCGCGTGTCCGGGGTACGCATCCATCGGGTCGACCGGGGTCCCCGGGAGCTGGCCGCGGCCGGCATACCCCGGGTCCGGCCCGCAGAGGCCGCCATCAGGGCAGCCTCGTGGGCGGCGTCCGACCGTCAGGCCGCGTTGGTCCTTGCGCTGGTGGTGCAGCAACGCGTCGTGACGGCGGGGATGCTGCTCACGGCCGCATCCGCCGTGCCCGTCCGGCGACGGCGGGCGCTCATCCCGCTCTTGGCGGCCGACATCGCCGCGGGGGCGCAGTCACTCGGTGAGCTCGACTTCGCGGCCCTCTGTCGGCGGCACGGGTTGCCGACCCCGGATCGTCAGGTCGTCCGCACGACGCCCACGGGTCGCATCTATCTCGATGTCTGCTGGTCCGACGTGGGTCTGGTGGTTGAGATCGACGGGTCGGGGCACCGTTCGGGCCTGGCCGTGATGGATGACAACCTCCGGCAGAACACCGTCGTCCTCGGCGGGGAGACGGTGCTCCGGATAGACCTCGTCGGGCTCCGTCTGCAGGCGGACGTCTTCATGGCCCAGGTATGCCGGGCTCACGCCCTCCTCACGGGTAGGCGAGCCGGGTGACGCGTGGCCCGGTCATCACCCCCGGAGTGGTGCCAGACGCTCGGAATGGCGCGCGCTGGACACCATTTCCGGGCGTCTAACCTGAGGCATGAGCGCAGAGTCCGACCTAAAGAGTCTCTCCGAGCAGGCGCACCAGGCCTACCAAGCGGGCCGCCCCACCTTCGTGGCTCGCCTCAAGCTCGGCGCCTGGGGCACCGGGGTCGGGCAGATGGCGGCGTGGATGGACAGCCTCGACGCCGTCGAGCAGGCCGGATGGGCGCTGGACCAGTGGACGACCACGGCCGACCCGGGCGGCACGTTCAACGCGTTCCCGCTGTTCCGGCGGCGCGAGCCGTGGACGCCTCAGGACCGACCGCCGGCGACCTGACCTGTCTCAGTGGTCCCTGACACGCTTTCGCCTGCGACGTCGTGGCTCTGTTCGCCGTCGGCGCCATAGTTCTGTTCGCCGTCGGCGCCATAGCTCTGTTCGCCGTCGGCGCCATAGCTCTGTTCGCCGTCGGCGAAACTTGCGCCCACCAGACTCAAGGACGGAACAGCAGGGGAGAGCCGAGAGTTGGACCCATCGCAGGCCGGTGGCTTCTTCGAACAGGAAGCCGGGCGGCGTGCACAGATGTCTCGCATACCATCAGGACATCTCGACACAGGTAGGGAGCTTTGGCGATGTTCGAACGATTCACCGATCGGGCTCGACGAGTTGTGGTGCTCGCGCAGGAAGAGGCGCGCATGCTCAACCACAACTACATCGGCACCGAGCACATCCTGCTGGGGCTCATCCACGAAGGCGAAGGTCTCGCCGCCAAGGCGCTCGAGAACCTTGACATCTCGCTCGTCGCCGTCAGGGAGCAGGTCCAGGAGATCATCGGCCAGGGGCAACAGGCCCCCACCGGCCACATCCCCTTCACGCCGCGCGCGAAGAAGGTCCTCGAGTACTCGCTGCGCGAGGGCCTGCAGCTCGGCCACACCTACATCGGGACCGAGCACATCCTGCTCGGCCTCATCCGCGAGGGCGAGGGCGTCGCCGCCCAGGTCCTCGTCAAGCTTGGCGCCGACCTCAACAAGGTGCGCCAGCAGGTCATCCAGCTGCTCGCCGGCTACCAGGGCGGCCAGGGCGAGAAGGCCGGCGCGGGCGTCGGCCAGGGCCAGGGACAGGCGGAGGGCACTCCTGCGGGGTCCCTCGTCCTCGACCAGTTCGGCCGCAACCTCACCCAGGCAGCCCGCGAGGGCAAGCTGGACCCGGTCATCGGGCGCGAGAAAGAGATCGAGCGCGTCATGCAGGTCCTGTCGCGCCGTACCAAGAACAACCCGGTCCTCATCGGGGAGCCCGGCGTCGGCAAGACCGCCGTCGTCGAGGGGCTGGCCCAGGACATCGTCCGCGGCCAGGTGCCCGAGACGCTCAAGGACAAGCAGCTCTACACGCTCGACCTTGGCGCGCTCGTGGCCGGCAGCCGCTACCGCGGTGACTTCGAGGAGCGCCTGAAGAAGGTCCTCAAGGAGATCCGCACCCGCGGCGACATCATCATCTTCATCGACGAGATCCACACCCTCGTCGGTGCCGGTGCGGCCGAAGGCGCGATCGACGCGGCGAGCATCCTCAAGCCGATGCTGGCCCGTGGGGAGCTTCAGACCATCGGGGCGACGACGCTCGACGAGTACCGCAAGCACATCGAGAAGGACTCCGCCCTCGAGCGCCGGTTCCAGCCGATCCAGGTGGCCGAGCCGACCCTGGCCCACGCCATCGAGATCCTCAAGGGCCTGCGCGACCGCTACGAGGCGCACCACCGTGTCTCGATCACCGACGCGGCGCTGGTGAGCGCGGCCAACCTGGCCGACCGCTACATCAACGACCGATTCCTGCCCGACAAGGCCATCGACCTCATCGACGAGGCGGGCGCGCGGCTGCGCATCCGCCGGATGACGGCTCCGCCGGACCTGCGCGAGTACGACGACAAGATCGCCACCGTGCGGCGCCAGAAGGAGGCCGCCATCGACGGCCAGGACTTCGAGAAGGCCGCCCGGCTGCGCGACGACGAGAAGCAGCTGTCTCAGCAGCGGGCCGAGCGTGAGGCGCAGTGGAAGTCCGGTGACATGGACGTCGTCGCCGAGGTCGACGAGGAGCTCATTGCCGAGGTCCTCGCCGCCAGCACCGGCATACCCGTGTTCAAGCTGACCGAGGAGGAGTCCAGCCGCCTGCTCAACATGGAGGCCGAGCTCCACAAGCGCATCGTCGGCATGGACGACGCCATCAAGGCGCTGTCCCAAGCGATCCGGCGCACGCGCGCCGGCCTGAAGGACCCTCGTCGTCCGGGCGGCTCGTTCATCTTCGCCGGACCCACCGGTGTCGGTAAGACGGAGCTGGCCAAGACCCTGGCGGAGTTCCTCTTCGGCGACGAGGACAGCCTCATCCAGCTCGACATGTCGGAGTATTCCGAGAAGCACACCGTCTCGCGGCTGTTCGGCTCCCCGCCCGGCTACATCGGCTACGAGGAGGGCGGACAGCTGACCGAGAAGGTGCGGCGCAAGCCGTTCTCGGTCGTGCTCTTCGACGAGGTCGAGAAGGCGCACCCCGACATCTTCAACACCCTGTTGCAGGTGCTCGAGGACGGCCGGCTCACCGACTCGCAGGGCCGGATGGTCGACTTCAAGAACACCGTCATCATCATGACGACCAACCTCGGCACCAGGGACATCAGCAAGGGCAGCCTGGGCTTCTCGGCCGGTCCCGACACGCGCAGCGAGTACGACCGGATGAAGAACAAGGTGGTTGACGAGCTCAAGCAGCACTTCCGCCCCGAGTTCCTCAACCGCGTGGACGACACCATCGTCTTCCCGCAGCTGACGCAGTCCGAGATCGTCTCGATCGTCGACCTGGAGATCGCCAAGCTCGACGTACGGCTCAAGGACAAGGACATGGGCATGGAGCTCACGACCGCGGCCAAGAACCTGCTCGCCAAGAAGGGCTACGACCCGCTCCTGGGTGCCCGGCCACTGCGCCGCACGATCCAGCGCGAGATCGAGGACGTGCTGTCCGAGAAGATCCTCTACGGCGAGCTGAAGTCGGGCGAGTTCGTGCTCGTCGACGCCACCGGCTTCGACGGGGAGGCCTGGAAGGACGCCAAGTTCACCTTCGCGGGCTCCAAGCGCGAGGAGACCCTGCCGGAGATCCCCGACACCCCGCCCGTCGACACCGTCGGCGCGCCGGGGAGCGCATCCCCGCAGGACTCCACGGGCGCGGCTTCGGCCTGACCCGCCTGCAGAACATCAGGAGCGCAGCGCACGGATTTCCGTGCGCTGCGCTCCTGATGTCCGGCGGCCCGTGCGCTGCGCTCCTATTAGGTGGAACGGGGGGGAGCGGTGCGGCCGGGCCGGCTGGGTGATGAGGCACCCGAGGTCGTAGGCTGTCCTCTGAGCGCTCCGCCCGCGGCCCCAGCACGTGGCTCGCACCGGTGGCGGACGCGCCACCACCTCCGGCGCCACGTCGCCTCGCCACCGGGACCACCCGGTCACCGGCGACCGGCCGCCGCGACACTGTCACGTCAGGTGGACACCGAGGAGGACCATGCCCACCACCGATCGACGTCGCTCGTCCCGCCGCTCGTCCGCGCCCAGCGCCGAGGCCCGGGCGGGCTCGAACGGCACTAACCGCTCGAACGGCACCAACGGCTCGAACGGCTCGAACGGCGCCTACGCCGCCAACGGCCAACAGCGCCACGGGCGCGCCGACGACCCGGCCCCGATCATCCCCATCCTGGCCCGCCGGGTCCGGGAGGTGGAGGCCAAGTCCCTCGAGGGCAAGGTCGGCCCGGCCAAGCGCACCAAGTTCCAGGTCATCGCCCTGCTCGTGCGTGAGGAGCGGGCCCGGATCAAGACCGACGCCACGATCGCGTCCGCGGCGCGCACCGAGCTGCTCAAGCGGCTCGACGGGGTCGCCACGATCCTGGCCAAGACGGCCGCACACGACACCAGCCTGCTGCGCCTGCTCGACGACAGCGCCGTGCCCGGCCCGGCCGCCCAACGGATGCGCCTCGACTGGTTGGTCGAGTCCGGCGCCGAGCTCACCCCCGAGGACCTGGTCATCGCGGCGACCACCCCCACGCGCGTCCCGGCCGTGTCGGCCGAGCTAGCCGCCAAGCAGGTCGTTCCGCGCTCGGTGCCGGCGCGGGTGCGAGCCAACCCGTTCCTCGCCCCCGACCTCAGCCGCCCGCGCGACGACGACTTCACGTCGGGGCTGCTGGCCCGCTGGGACCTCATGGACCCGCTATACCGGGCCTTCGAGCAGGGGGCCGGTGGCGGTGCCGCGTCGATGACCCTCCCGCCGATGCCGAGGATCGACCGCTACTCCCCGCTCGGGTTCGAGCTGATGCCCCACCAGATCCGCATGCTCGAGGCCGTCCGCGAAGGGCACCGGACCTTCCTGCTCGCCGACGAGCCGGGCCTCGGCAAGACCGCGCAGTCGGTGCTGGCCGCTTCGGTGGCGAGCGCCTTCCCCATGCTCGCCGTCGTCCCCAACGTCGTGAAGATCAACTGGGCCCGCGAGGTGCAGCGCTGGACGCCGCAGCGGCGGGTGACTGTGATCCACGGCGACGGTCACGACGTCGACGCCTTCGCCGACGTGTTCGTCGTCAACTACACCGTGCTCGACCGGCACCTGTCGTGGCTCTCGACGTTCGGGTTCCGTTCGATGGTCGTCGACGAGGCCCACTTCATCAAGAACCTCACCTCCCAGAGGTCTCAGCACGTGCTCGCCCTCGGGGAGCGGATCCGCGAGAACACGCCCGGCGGCGACCCGCTGCTGCTGGCCCTCACCGGCACGCCGCTCATCAACGACGTCGAGGACTTCAACGCCATCTGGCGCTTCCTCGGCTGGGTCAAGGGCGACCGTCCCGGCCCTGAGCTGATGCGTCGGCTCGAGGCTGCCGGCCTGACTCCCGCCGACCGCGGTTTCTACTCGGCGGCCCGTTCGTCGGTCATCGAGATGGGCATCGTGCGCCGTCGCAAGGTCGACGTCGCCAAGGACCTCCCGGACAAGCGCATCGCCGACATCCCCGTCGAGCTCGACGACGAGGCCGCCCGGTCCATCCGCGCCTCTGAGCGCGAGCTCGGTCAGCGGCTGCTGGCCAGCTACCGGCGGCTGCTCCAGGCCCGGGAGAACGAGCGGGGCGACGGCCGACAAGGCACCGACGGTCTGCTCGCGGTCGCCGCGTCTGCGTCGGTGGAGGTCGACGAGGAGCTCATGCGCCGCGTATGCGTGCAGGAGCTCGAGTCGTCCAAGGGCACCGGCGCTGGGGGCGAGAACGTCTTCACCATGGTGCGCCGGATCGGCCAGGCCAAGGCCGCCCTGGCCGCGGACTACACGGCGCAGCTGGCTCGGTCGGTGGGCAAGGTCGTCTTCTTCGCCAAGCACATCGACGTGATGGACACCGCCGAGCGGATCCTCGCGGACGCTGAGCTTAAGACCGTCTCGATCCGTGGCGACCAGACCGGAGCCCAGCGTCAGTATGCGATCGACGCGTTCCAGAAGGACCCCACCGTCTCGGTCGCGGTCTGCTCGCTCCTCGCCGCCGGGGTCGGCCTCAACCTGCACGCCGCGTCGAACGTCGTCCTCGCCGAGCTGTCGTGGACGGCGGCCGAGCAGCAGCAGGCCATCGACCGGGTGCACCGCATCGGCCAGGACGAGCCGGTCACGGCGTGGCGAATCCTCGCTGCTCAGACCATCGACGGCCGGATCGCCGAGCTCATCGACAGCAAGCAGGGGCTGGCCGCCCGCGCCCTCGACGGCAGCGACGAGGAGGTCGGTTCGGGCGACTCGGTCCAGCTCGACGCCCTGGTCCACCTGCTGCGGCAGGCCCTCACCGGCCGCTGACGGTGACCCGCGAATTCCAGGTGCGGCGGGCCCGCACCCCTGACGTCCGTGTCATCCGCGATCTCGTCACCCCGATGGCCGAGTCGGGTCGCATCGTGGCCAAGGACGCCGTCACCTACTACGAGGCGGTGCACGAGTTCCGCGTCGTCGAGGTCGACGGGGTCGTCGTCGGGTGCGGCGCGGTCCACGTCATGTGGGAGGACCTCGCCGAGGTGCGCACGGTCGCGGTGCACCCGGCATACAAGGGGCACGGTCTGGGGTCGGCGCTGCTGACCACGCTGCTGCAGGACGCGCGCAAGCTCGGGGTCGCACGGGTCTTCTGCCTCACCTTCGAGACCGGGTTCTTCGGCCGGCACGGGTTCGAGCCCATCGACGGGCAGGCGGTCGAGCCGGAGGTCTACGTCGAGCTGCTGCGCTCCTACGACGAGGGTGTCGCGGAGTTCCTCGACCTCGAACGGGTCAAGCCCAACACGCTCGGCAACACCCGGATGCTGCTCACCCTCTAGCGCTCGCCGGCCCGAGCCCGTGTGCCGGCCAGGCGACCGACCAGCGGGATGAGCAGGAACAGGCTCAACCAGCTCCACTGCGCAACCGACGGGCTGGCGAGGTAGGCGATGGGGATGGACCCCAGGAACACCGCCGGGAACACCGCTGCGGTCGCGAGCAACGTGCGCAGCTCCGTGGGCGTCATCCGGCGCTCCCGCATGTCGTTGCGGTCGGCCACGATGCCGACCGCGTGCTGCAGCACGTAGGTGAAGGTCACGTTGACGGCGTACAGGACGACGGGGAGCGGCAGGTCCTGCAGCCCGGGCTCGCCCATCGCCTCGGTCGTGAAGGGGATGAGCACCACCCCGAAGAGCACGCCCGCGTGCAGGCCGATGAGGCGCCCGTCGAGGCTGCGGAAGGTGGACAGCTCGGAGTGGCTCGCCCGCCAGAACCGGACGACGACGACGAAGCTGATCGCGAAGCTCAGCAGGGCCGAGCCGTTGGCCTCCCACAGCGCCCCGGGGCTGCGCCAGGCCGACGGCGAGAAGTCGTTCACGGTGGTGATGAGCAGGGTGAGCGCGAAGGCGAAGACGGCGTCGAAGAACGTGACCGCCCGGGTGAAGGGGAGGCCGTCGCGGGCGTACTGTCCCTCGGCCATGTCAGCGCCTCACGGGTCGGCGCTCGTCGACGGGTGTGGTCGACGGACCGACGTGGTCGTCGAACCACGCTGCGAGCGGGCGAATGGCCCGCCAGTCGTCACGGACGTGCCGGACGACGGCACCGGTGGACACCCAGGCCGGGGTGCCGTGCCGGCGCCAGGCGATGACGCTCTTGTGCCGCATCAGCTCGATCCGAGGGTGGTCGGGGTCGACGCCACGCGGCGCCCGCTTGAGGGTCTCGCCGCCGATCTCGAAGCGTCGTCGCAGGGCGGCCACGACGTCGGCGAGCTCGGTGCCGCTGCGCTCGTCGTCCACCGCCGCCCGGAAGCGGGCGATCTGGTCAGGGGCGTGGTGCATGGCACCCCCACCGGTGACGAGCCCGTCGGCGCTGATCTGGAGGTAGTAGCCCATCCCTTCGGTGGCGCCTCCCCCCTTCGCCGTGCTCCCCTCGACGACCGCGGCCTGCTCGGTCTTCACCGGGGTCTTGTCGGTGCGGAAGCGCACGTCGACGTAGGGGCGGAAGAGCCGGGCCGGGCCGAACTCCGCCTCGAGGGCGTCGGTCAGGGCCACGAGCGGCTCGCGCACCGATCGTTCGTAGCGGTCCTTGTGGGCCGCGAACCACTCCCGCGTCGTGTTCTCCTCCAGCTCGGCGTAGAACGCGACAGCGTCGGGCGGGATACCGGCGAATCGGCTCATGGCCCTCAGGGTAGGAGGCTCAGCCCGACCGGCGGGCGACCACGGCGTAGAGCGGGTCGCCCCGGTATGCGGAGGAGTCGGGTGTGCGCAGCGCGGCCTCGGGCGCGTCGTACCCACCGGCGGTCCGCAGGTAGGCGGCGACGATCGCCACCCGCCCGATGTCGTCGGTGGCCAGCCACCCGTGGACGGCCTTGGTCGGGAAGCACCGGTTGGAGAAGGTGACGACCACGGGGGAGCCGGGTCGCAGCACCCGCGCCGCATCCCGCAGGACGGCCACCGGGTCGACGAGATAGTCCACCGACACGCAGCACAGCACCGCGTCGAAGCTGCCGTCCGCGAACGGCAGTGTGGGGTCGGCGTTGAGATCCTGGACGGCCCGTTCGGTCGCCATCGGGTTGGCGGCCAGCTCGTCGGCGTTGAGGCCGAGGACGACGAGCTCGGTGGGGGCCGTGCGCAGGTGGGAGACCCATGACGACATGAGGTCGAGCACGCGCCGCGGCTGCCCGGCCGACCCGTCGACGCCGAGCTCGGTGTAGAGCGCGCCGACCGCCTCGATCGCCGCGTCGTCGATGTGGGTGACGAGCCGCGGCGCCCTATAGAAACGGCGGTCCGAGGAGTCGTCGTCCCGGCCGAAGAAACCCTCGGGAAAGGGGTTGTCGGGGTGCTCGGGGGCGAGGTCGGGCGGCGCCTCGCGCGCGGTGTCACGCATGAGGTCACGGTACGCAGAGCGCCGGAGCCGACGGTCACCGTGTGGCGGAGTAGATCCGGCGGACGACGTCCTCGATGTCCGGCTCCTCGATGGCCAGGTCCCGCACCTCGGCGCGCCCGCTGACCGCAGCGAGGACCGTGGCCGCGGTCGTCGCCGCCGCGTCGAACGCGAGACGCTGGCGCATCCCGTCGGCCTCGGTGGTCAGCAGCGTGGTCTCGGGTATGCCGGTGAGTGGCGGGGCCGGCGCGGCCAGGTCGACGACGAGGACGCGGCGGGCGCCGACCGTTCCGGCGAGCGCGGGGAGGGTGCCGTCGAAGGCGAGCCGGCCGTGGTCGACGACGAGGACCCGCTCGCACAGCCGCCCGACGTCGCCCATGTCATGGGTGGTGAGCAGCAGGGTCGTCCCGCGCTCCGCCCGCTCGGCGCGCAGGAACTCGCGTAGCCGTTGCTTGCTCAGCACGTCGAGGCCGATGGTCGGCTCGTCGAGCACCAGCAGCTCGGGGGAGTGCAGGAGGGCCGCGGCGATCTCGGCCCGCATCCGCTGCCCCAGTGACAGCTGGCGTACCGGCGTCGTGAGCGTGTCGCCCATCTCGAGCTGTTCGACGAGGGCCGCGGCCCGGGCCCGCACGCGGTCGGCGGGCAGCGCGTGGATGGCCCCGAGGATCGTGAACGACTCGTGCAGCGGCAGGTCCCACCACAGCTGCGAGCGCTGGCCGAAGACCACGCCGACCTGGCGGGCGACCTCACGGCGGTGGCGCATCGGGTCGACGCCGCAGGTGCGGACGGAGCCGGTGGTCGGCCGCAGGATGCCGGTCATCATCTTGATCGTCGTGGACTTGCCGGCCCCGTTGGCCCCGATGTAGCCGACGGACTCACCGGGCTGGATCTGCCACGTCATGTCGTCGACCGCGCGCAGGGGTGGGCCGCCCCGCGGCCGGCTGCGCCCGCGGAACTCCCTGGTGAGCCCCTGCAGCGCGACGATCGGGCCGGCGTTCATCCGCCGGCTCCCTGGTAGTGGCGGATCCCGGCGCGCCAGAGCAGCAGCGCGACGCCCCACGTCGCGATCGCAGCGACCGGAGCGAGCCACCCCAGCCAGGCCGGTAGAAGAGTGGCGCCCGGTAGGTCGAGCAGCACGACGGTGGGCAGATAGGCCACGAACGCCGCCGGTACCACGAACGAGAACAGCAGCCGGAGCGGGTGGGGAAACACCTGCGCGGACTGCTGCGATGCGTACGAGCCGCCGTAGACGAAGGCGTTGGTGACCTCGCTGCCCTCGACGAGGAAGAACTGCAGCGCGGCCGCGGCGACGAACAGGGCGCCCACGATGACG
>JALZBI010000065.1 GCA_030947565.1 Actinomycetota bacterium | reverse complement strand
GCCGTGTCGACCCCGGGCCCGCCGAACTCCCTCCCGTGTCTAGCCCCCTGACGAGCATTCCGACGAGCCTTCCTATGAGCCCACCGACGAGCCCAGAGCAGGTCACCATGAGCACCGCAGCCCAGTCCGGCGGCCAGAGCGACGCCTTCGCCCGGCTGCTGCGTGGCTCGGTGTGGCCGACGGTCGTCGCCGCCGTGGTCTGCATCGGCGTCGGCCTGGTCGCGAGCCCACTGGCCGCCGGGTCGGCCGCCCTCGGGGCCGCCCTCGTCATCGGCTTCTTCAGCCTCACGTTGCTGGTCATGAAGCGCACGGCCGACCTACCACCGACCACCTTGATGGCCGTCGTCATGGCCACCTACACCGCCAAGGTGCTGTTCCTCGGCGCGGTGATGTTCGCGGTCCGCGATGCCGCCTGGGTCTCCGGGTATGCCGTCGGGGTCACCATCACCGTGTGCGCGCTCGTCTGGCTCTTCTTCGAGCTGCGCGCCTACAAGCGGCTGCGCATCTTCGTCTACGACCCGCAGGGCGATGCCGCGCTGCCGAAGGACGAGACCCGATGACCGGGAGTCACCCACGCCATGAGCCCCACACCACCGTCCGACCCGCCCGGCCCACCCGACCGGTCCGGCCGATCACCGGAGCCCGATCCCGACCGGGAGGAGGCCGAGCACGAGCAGCTGCGGCGCGACTCGGAGATGTGGACCAAGGTGGGCGGGTACATGCTCGCCGGGCCGCTGCTCTACGGCGGGATCGGGTGGGGTCTGGACCACTGGCTGGGCACCGCGTTCCTGCTCCCGGTGGGGATCATCGGGGGCATGGCCCTGTCGCTCTACCTGATCTGGTTCAGGTACGGTTCTCACTGAACTCGGCGGTACCTGTCAGGAACGACACGCCGGCCACCGGGCCGGTCCGCCGTGCTGACGGGGTCCGGCGCCCGACCCACCAGCACCGCTGCGTCCCGCGCATCACTAGGAGTCTCCCGTGAGCATCGTTGCCGCCGTCGTCCCCACGGACTACGAGGCGCCCGGCGTAGCGGACTTCTGGGCCCCCGTCATCGGTAGCGGCGCGTTCGCGATCACCCGCCCGGCCCTGCTCATGGTCGTGAGCGCCGGCCTCATCCTTTGGTTCCTCCTGGCAACGACCCGCAAGAAGGCGCTTGTCCCGAGCAAGGGCCAGATGGCCACCGAGGCGGTCTACGGCCTCGTGCGCAACGGCATCGCCCGAGACCTGATCGGCAGCAAGGAGTTCCTGCGGTTCGTCCCGCTGCTCTTCTCGCTGTTCATGGTCATCCTCGTCAACAACGTCTTCGGGGTCGTGCCGCCGTTCTCCTTCCCGTCGATGAGCCGGATCGGCCTGCCCATCGCCCTGACCCTCATCGTGTGGATCACCTTCCACGTGGTCGGTATGCGCAAGCACGGGTTCGTCGGCTACTGGAAGTCCCTGGTCCCCTCCGGGCTGCCCGGCTGGATCGTCCCGGTGATCTTCTTCCTCGAGCTCATCACCGACCTCTTCACCCGCCCGGTGACCTTGGCCCTGCGGCTCTTCGGCAACATGTTCGCCGGCCACCTGCTGCTCGTCCTGTTCATCACCGGCGGCTACTACCTGCTCACCTCGGGCGGCATCCTCAGCGTGGCGGGCGGGGTCACCTGGATCTTCGCCTTCGTCATGTTCCTGTTCGAGCTGCTGGTGGAGTTCCTGCAGGCCTACGTCTTCACCCTGCTGGCGGCTCTCTACATCGCCGGCGCCGTCGCCGACTCGCACTGATCCGCCTCACTGTTGGCCACCCTGTCCGCTCCACGGTTCGCTTCACCGAAAGGCCCCGGCGGTAACCGCCGCCGGGACACCACACCAGAACGGAAAACGTCATGACCGGCAACATCGCCATCCTCGGTTACGGCCTGTCCGCCATCGGCCCCGGTATCGGTGTCGGCCTCATCTTCGCCGCCTACATCAACGGGGTGGCTCGCCAGCCTGAGGCCCGCGGCATGCTCCAGCCCATCGCGTTCCTCGGCATGGCCATCACCGAGGCGCTCGCGATCTTCGGTATCGCGCTCGCCTTCGTCTTCAAGGCCTGACGATCCGCCCCCGCTCGGCCATCGTCATCGCCGAGACCCCCGCTGAGAACCCCCTCGTGAGGAGAGGCTCATGTCCGCACTGCTGACCCCCGAGGTCGTGTCAGTCATGCCGTCCGCCGCAGGCGAGGGCGAGGGCGGCTTCTGGGCGACCGCCGCGCCGATCATCCCGCACCCGATGGAGTTCTTCTTCGGGCTCGTGGTGTTTGCGATCCTGTACTTCGTGGTCGCCAAGCGCGTCGTGCCCCGCCTCGAGCAGATCTACGCCGAGCGCACGGCCGCGATCGAGGGTGGGATCCACAAGGCGGAGGAGGCCCAGGCCGCCGCGCAGGCGGCCCTGGACCAGTACAACAACCAGCTCCACGAGGCGCGAGCCGAGGCCTCCCGCATCCGCGAGGACGCGAAGGGCCAAGGTGCCCAGATCATCGCCGAGCTGCGTGACAAGGCGCAGCAGGAGGCCACGCGGATCACCGAGAGCGCCCAGAAGCAGATCGCGGCCGAGCGGCAGCAGGCCGTCGTCCAGCTGCGCAGCGAGGTGGGTCGACTGTCCACCGACCTGGCCGGCCGGATCGTCGGCGAGTCGCTGGAGGACGAGACCCGTCAGCGCGGCATCGTCGAGCGCTTCCTCGCCGAGCTGGAGTCCGGCGCCATCAAGCCCGAGAAGGCGGGCAGTACCGGCACCGAGTCCGTCGGGGACGCGGCATCAGCGTCGGGTGCGACCGCGACCGGGGCGTCCGGGGCGCCCGGCCCCGGCTCGCAGGACGTCTGATGCGGGGTTCGTCGCGGGCCTCGGCCGCCGCCGTGCAGGAGGCCTTCACCGCAAAGCTGGACGCCACGACGCCGGAGGAGGCCACCGGAGTGGGCGGCCTCGTGGGACGGGTGGTCGACCGGGTGCTTGGCCGGAACGTCGACCGGCAGCAGCTGGGTGAGGACCTCTTCGCCGTGACCACGGCCCTCGACGGCACCATCGCTTTGCGGCGCGCGGTCGCCGACCCGGCGCGGCCGGGGGAGGCGAAGACCGCCTTGGTGGAGCGCCTCTTCAGCAGCCGGATCGGCGACGACGCCCTCGACATCCTCAAGGCGGCCGCGGGGCAGCGGTGGACGCAGGAGCGGGACCTCACCGACACGTTGGAGTCGCTGGCCGTCGCCGCGGTCGTCGCCGGCGCCGAGCAGGACGGGACCGCCGACCAGCTCGAGGACGACCTCTTCCGGTTCGAGCGCATCGTGGCGGGCAACCCGGGCCTGCGTGACGCCCTCACCGACCGACGCTCCGACCCCGGGGCCAAGGACCAGCTCGTCACCTCGTTGCTCGAGGGCAAGGCCGGCCCGGAAACCGTCCGGCTGGTCCGGCAGGCGGTCCGGTCGCCCCGCGGCCGTCGCTTCGACCAGGTCCTCGAGAGCTATCTCGACATCGCAGCGACGCGGCGCGAGCAGCTCGCTGCGACCGTCATCACGGCGGTGACGCTCGACGACGAGCAGCGTCGACGGCTGGCCACAGCCCTGTCCCGCTCGTACAACGGCAAGCAGGTGCACCTCAACGTCATCGTCGACCCCGCGGTGCTCGGGGGGATTCGCGTGCAGATCGGGGACGACGTCGTCGACGGCACCATCCTGCGCCGCCTCGAGGCGGCCAAACGCCACTTCGGCTCCTGAGGCGAATACACCCGCCTACAGCGGCCCGCACCCGCCCACCGGAGCCACAGCCCGCACACTTGAGCCAGACCTGCAGCCAATCCAGACGCATACGCACCGGCACCAGCCGACCTGAGGAGAAGACACCATGACGGAGCTTTCGATCCGTCCCGACGAGATCCGGGACGCACTGGACCACTTCGTCCAGTCCTACGATCCCGGAGCGGCCTCCCGCGAAGAGGTCGGCCGGGTCATCGACGCCGGCGACGGCATCGCTCACGTTGAGGGCCTGCCCTCCGCGATGACCAACGAGCTGCTGCAGTTCTCTGACGGCACCCTCGGCATCGCCCTCAACCTCGACGTCGCCGACATCGGCGTCGTCGTGCTGGGCGACTTCAGCGGCATCGAGGAGGGCCAGGAGGTCAAGCGGACCGGCGAGGTGCTGTCGGTGCCCGTGGGCGACGCCTTCCTCGGCCGTGTCGTCGACCCGCTGGGCCAGCCGATCGACGGTCGGGGCGAGATCGAGGCCGAGACCCGCCGCGCCCTCGAGCTGCAGGCGCCCACCGTCGTCCAGCGCCAGTCCGTCCACGAGCCGCTGCAGACCGGCCTCAAGGCGGTCGACGCCATGACGCCGATCGGCCGCGGCCAGCGCCAGCTCATCATCGGCGACCGCCAGACCGGCAAGTCGCAGATCGCGGTCGACACGATCATCAACCAGAAGCGCAACTGGGAGTCCGGCGACCCGAAGCAGCAGGTGCGCTGCATCTACGTCGCGATCGGCCAGAAGGGCTCGACCATCGCGGGCATCCGGAGCACGCTCGAAGAGGCCGGCGCCATGGAGTACACGACGATCGTCGCGGCTCCGGCGTCCGACGCCGCCGGGTTCAAGTACCTCGCCCCTTACACCGGCTCCGCGATCGGCCAGCACTGGATGTACCAGGGCATGCACGTGCTCATCGTCTTCGACGACCTGAGCAAGCAGGCCGAGGCCTACCGGGCCGTGTCGCTGCTGCTGCGCCGCCCGCCGGGCCGCGAGGCCTACCCGGGTGACGTCTTCTACCTGCACAGCCGGCTGCTGGAGCGCTGCGCGAAGCTCTCCGACGCGCTCGGGGCGGGTTCGATGACCGGTCTGCCGATCATCGAGACCAAGGCGGGTGACGTGTCGGCCTACATCCCCACCAACGTCATCTCCATCACCGACGGTCAGATCTACCTGCAGGCGGACCTGTTCAACGCCAACGTGCGTCCCGCCATCGACGTGGGCGTGTCGGTCTCCCGGGTCGGCGGCAACGCGCAGATCAAGGCGATGAAGCAGGTCGCCGGACGGCTCAAGCTCGACCTCGCACAGTTCCGCGCCATGGAGGCGTTCGCGATGTTCGCGTCCGACCTCGACCCGGCGTCGCGTGCGCAGCTGGCGCGCGGGGCCCGGCTGGTCGAGCTGCTGAAGCAGCGCCAGAGCAGCCCGTTCCCGGTCGAGGAGCAGGTGGTCAGCGTGTGGGCCGGCACCACGGGCAAGCTCGACAAGGTCAAGGTCGAGGACGTGCGCACGTTCGAGGAGGAGTTCCTCAGCTTCCTGCACCACAAGTACCAGGGTGTCCTCGACGGCATCCGGGAGACCGGGAAGTTCGACGACGACACCGAGCAGGCGCTCGACACGGCGATCGAGGAGTTCCGGCGTCAGTTCGACGGCCAGGAGCCCGAGGACGACCGGCGCACCGACGTGGGCCACGAGGCCGACCCGGAGGCGCTTGACTCGGGCTCGGTCGACCAGGAGCAGATCACCCGCCAGCGGCGCTGAGCCGGCGGGGCTGGCCCAGGACACCGGCATACCAACGGTTCACGGACCGAGACGTTGGACGAGCGACACGTAGAGCGACGACGAGAGAGAGGGGCGACATGGGCGCGCAGATGCGGGTCTACCGCCAGCGGACCCGGTCCGTCCAGGCGACCAAGAAGATCACGCGGGCCATGGAGCTCATCGCTGCCTCCCGCGTGGTCAAAGCCCGCCAGCGCGTACTGGCGTCGGCGCCCTACACCCACGCCCTGACGCGGGCCCTGTCGGCGTTGGCGACGTACTCCAACGAGAAGCACCCGCTCACCACCGAGCCGGAGCAGGTGCGTCGCGCGGGCGTCGTGATCATCGCCGGGGACCGTGGCCTGTCGGGGGCGTACAACTCCTCGGTGCTGCGCGAGAGCGAGTCCCTCGTGCGCAAGCTCACAGAGGAGGGCAAGGAGGTCGTCGCCTACGTCGTCGGCAACCGGGCCGTCAACTTCTACAAGTTCCGCCGCCGCCCGTATGCCGCCGACTGGGGCGGGTTCTCCGACCAGCCGACACACGAGGCGGCGAAGGAGATCGGCGGGCGGATCGTCACCGACTTCCTCACCCCGTACGAGGAGGGTGGGCTCGAGGAGGTCCACGTCGTCTACACGCGGTTCAGCTCGATGGTCGTCCAGGAGCCACGCGCCCTGCGGCTGCTGCCCATCGAGATCGTGGAGGACGACGCGGAGGAGGCGCCCGGCGACGCCGAGGTGCTCCCGCTCTACGAGTTCGAGCCGAGCGTGGGCCAGGTGCTGGACCAGCTGCTCCCTCAGTACGTCACCGCCCGCATCTGGACCTGCCTGCTGGGCGCGGCCGCGTCGCAGCTGGCTGCTCAGCAGCGCGCGATGAAGTCGGCCACCGACAATGCCGAAGCCCTCATCAAGACCTACACCCGGCTGGCCAACCAGGCCCGCCAGGCCGAGATCACCCAAGAGATCAGCGAGATCGTCGGCGGCGCCGACGCGCTCGCCACCGCCAAGTAGCAGGACCGAGCGAAGGAACCAGCGACATGACTGCCACCGCCACCGAAGAGCGCCAGGACACGCAGGCCGGTGCCACCGGACGGGTCGCCCGAATCACCGGCCCGGTCGTCGACATCGAGTTCCCGGCCGACGGGATCCCGGAGCAGTACAACCTGCTCACCACCCAGGTCGAGCTGGGCGGGGTGACGTCCAACGTCAACCTCGAGGTCGCCCAGCACATCGGCGACAACATGGTGCGCGCCATCTCCCTCCAGCCCACCGACGGGCTGGTCCGTGGTGCCGCGGTGCTTGACTCCGGCGGCCCGATCACCGTCCCGGTGGGCGACGTCACGTTGGGCAGGGTGTTCAACACCACCGGCGTCTGCCTCAACCTCGAGGAAGGCGAGACCCTCGACGTCAAGGAGCGGTGGGGCATCCACCGTAGGTCGCCCGCGTTCGACCAGCTGGAGTCCAAGACCCAGATGTTCGAGACGGGAATCAAGGTCATCGACCTGCTCACCCCCTACGTCCAAGGCGGGAAGATCGGCCTGTTCGGCGGGGCCGGTGTCGGCAAGACGGTGCTGATCCAGGAGATGATCGCCCGCGTCGCCCGCGACCACGGTGGTGTGTCGGTGTTCGCCGGGGTGGGGGAGCGCACCCGTGAGGGCAACGACCTCATCGCCGAGATGGAGGAGGCCGGCGTCCTCGGCCAGACCGCCCTCGTCTTCGGCCAGATGGACGAGCCGCCGGGCACCCGGCTGCGGGTCGCCCTCTCGGCGCTGACGATGGCGGAGTACTTCCGCGACGTGCAGGGCCAGGACGTGCTGCTGTTCATCGACAACATCTTCCGGTTCACGCAGGCCGGTTCCGAGGTGTCGACCCTGCTCGGCCGGATGCCGTCCGCGGTGGGCTACCAGCCGACGCTGGCCGACGAGATGGGCGTGCTGCAAGAGCGGATCACGTCGACGCGCGGTCACTCGATCACCTCGATGCAGGCGATCTATGTGCCGGCCGACGACTACACCGACCCGGCGCCGGCCACGACGTTCGCCCACCTGGACGCCACGACCGAGCTGTCGCGCGAGATCGCCTCGCTCGGCATCTACCCGGCCGTGGACCCGCTGGCCTCGACGTCGCGGATCCTCGACCCCCGGTACATCACCGAGGACCACTACAACACGGCGGTCCGGATCAAGCAGATCCTCCAGCGCAACAAGGAGCTGCAGGACATCATCGCCATCCTCGGCATCGACGAGCTCTCTGAAGAGGACAAGATCCTCGTCAACCGCGCTCGCCGCATCCAGCGCTTCCTGTCGCAGAACACCTACGTGGCCAAGCAGTTCACCGGCATCGAGGGTTCGACCGTCTCGCTGCCCGACAGCATCGAGGCGTTCACCAAGATCGCGGACGGCGAGTACGACCACGTCGCCGAACAGGCGTTCTACATGTGCGGTGGCCTCGACGACGTCGAGCGCCAGTGGGCGGAGATCCAGAAGACCCTCTGACCGGCTCGCGGTCCCACCGCGCCCCGCCTCGTGGCGCGCGCCGCTCTTGCCCAATGGGAGCGCCGCGCATGGTCACCCCGAACACGAGGAGCGCAGCGCACGGATTTCCGTGCGTTGCGCTCCTCGTGTCTGAGCAGAGGCGCGGCGAGCGTGCGCTGCGCTCCTATTAGGTGAAAAACGGGGGTCTGCCGGGCCGGTAGACTCAGCACCAAGCGAGGAACCGGAGGACAGCGTGAGTTCACTGCAGGTCAACCTGGTCGCCGCAGACCGGGAGGTCTGGTCCGGCGAGGCACGCATGGTGCGGGCGCGGTCCGTCGATGGCGAGCTCGGCATCATGCCCGGGCACACCCCGCTCCTCGGGGTGCTGGTCGCCGGTGACATCATCATCCACGGCGAGGGCGGTGACCAGACGGCGACGGTCGACAGCGGGTTCATCTCGGTCGAGCACGACCGGGTCACCATCGTCGCCGACGCCGTCGAGACCTCGAGCACCCGGGCCTGACGGTCTCTGGGATGCCGACCGCGCTGATCTCGTTCGAGATCGTGGTCGGTGCGCTCGTCGCGGTGATCGTGGGCTTCCTTGCCGCGACGTACGCCCGGCGCCGCGCCATCTCCCGCGGCCGGCTGCTCACCCTCAGTGGCTGGCGGCGACGACCTGGAGACAGCTGGCGGCTGGGGCATCTGCGCCTCGGGTCGTCCCAGCTCGAGTGGTTCAGCCTGTTCGGGGTGTCCGCCCGACCGCAGCACTGCTGGGAACGGGCGGTGCTGGGCCTCGAGCCTCCGCAGGACATCCATCCGTCCGATGTCATCGACCTGATGCCGGACGCCTCTCCGGTCCGGTGCACCTACGGCACCCGGACCTTCGAGCTGGCCCTGACGCCCCACGCGTACACCGCCCTGCGCTCGTGGGCCGAGGCCTCGCCACCCGGGTCGACGGCGAACGTCGCTTAGCCGGTGGCCTCGTCAACGCTGTCGGCTCGCCGGGTGCGCGTGGGCTTCTCCACCCGGCCACCGCCGGGCTGCCACAGGACATCGCCGCCGCGTTCGACGTTGGCGACCCGCGCGAGGATAAACAGCAGGTCGGACAGCCGGTTGAGGTAGGT
>JALZBI010000349.1 GCA_030947565.1 Actinomycetota bacterium | reverse complement strand
GCCGATCTCCTTGCTCACGTGGTTGCGCAGCTCCTGCACCAGGTCGTGGCCCTCGCCCGGCTCGTCGGCCTCCTGCACGGCGTCGCCGCGGAGGATGACGAACGCGCACACGGCCTGCCCGGTCGTCACGTCGTTCGCCCCGACCACGGCCGCCTCGGCCACCTTCGGGTGCGACACCAGGGCCGACTCGATCTCCGTCGTCGACAGGCGGTGGCCCGAGACGTTCATGACGTCGTCGACCCGGCCGAGGAGCCAGATGTTGCCCTCTTCGTCCTTCTTCGCCCCGTCGCCCGCGAAGTAGAGCCCGTCGAACCGCGACCAGTAAGTCTCCTTGTAGCGCTCCGGGTCGCCCCAGATGCCGCGCAGCATCGCCGGCCACGGCTTGTCGACGACGAGGTAGCCGCCACCACCGTCGGGCACGGACTTGGCCTCGTCGTCGACGACGTCGACCGAGATGCCGGGGATCGCCTTCTGCGCCGACCCGGGCTTGAGCGCCGTCACGCCCGGCAGTGGGCTGATCATGATGGCGCCGGTCTCGGTCTGCCACCAGGTGTCCACGACCGGGGCCTGGTCGCCGCCTATGACCCGCCGGTACCAGACCCACGCCTCTGGGTTGATCGGCTCCCCGACGCTGCCGAGGAGCCGCAGCGACGACAGGTCGAACTTCTGCGGGATCGACTCGCCCCACTTCATGAACGTGCGGATCGCAGTCGGTGCGGTGTAGATGATCGACACCTTGTACTTCTGGACGATCTCCCACCACCGGCCCTGGTGCGGGGTGTCGGGGGTGCCCTCGTACATGACCTGGGTCGCGCCGTTGGCCATCGGCCCGTAGACGATGTAGGAGTGGCCGGTCACCCAGCCGATGTCGGCCGTGCACCAGTAGACGTCGGTCTCGGGGTGCAGGTCGTGCACGACGGAGCTCGTGTAGGCCACCTGCGTCAGGTAGCCGCCCGTCGTGTGGAAGATGCCCTTCGGCTTCCCCGTGGTGCCCGAGGTGTAGAGGATGAACAGCGGGTGCTCCGCCTCGAACCCCTGCGCCTCGTGCGTGTCGGCGGCCTTCTCCAGCGCCTCGTGCCACCAGATGTCGCGGTCGTTCCAGGCGACGTCCTGGCCGGTGCGCTTGACGACGAGCACGTGCTCCACAGGGGTGCCCTCGCGGTCGAGCGCCCCGTCGACCGCCGGCTTCAGCGCCGCCGCCGAGCCGCGCCGATAGCCCCCGTCGGCGGTGATGACGACCTTGCACTTGGCGTCCCGGATGCGGGAGTTCAGCGCCTCCGCCGAGAACCCGCCGAACACCACCGAGTGCGGGGCGCCGATGCGCGCGCAGGCCAGCATCGCGACGGCCGCCTCGGGGATCATCGGGAGGTAGATGGCCACCGTGTCGCCCTTGCCGACCCCGAGGTCCTGCAGCGCGTTGGCGGCCCTCTGCACCTGCTGGTGCAGCTCGGCATACGTGATGTCACGGGTGTCGCCGTCGGGCTCGCCGACGAAGTGGATGGCCACCCGGTCACCGTTGCCCGCCTCGACGTGCCGGTCGACGCAGTTGTAGGCCGCGTTGAGCTCGCCGTCGGCGAACCACGTCGCGAACGGGGCGTTGCTCCAGTCGAGGCCCTGGGTGAAGTCCTTGCTCCACGTCAGGCGGGTGCGCGCCTGTTCGCTCCAGAAGCCCTCGGGGTCGGCCTCGGCGGCGTCGAAGAGCTCGGCCTGGCCGTTCGCCTGGGCCGTGAAGTCGGGGTCGGGCGGGAAGGAGCGGTCCTCGTGGCCGAGGTTCTCGAGGGTCTGGTTCTTCGCGGTCTCGCTGGTCACGGGGTTCCTCCTGCGACGGTGCTGGGAGAGGTCGGCATACAGGCGCTCGGTATGCCCTCGGTATGCCGGGGGCGCGCCGGTCTGCGACCCGGTCTCACCAACCTACCGACCACCGTCGGGCGGGTGGCTCGTGGAGGGCGAGACGGTCCGGACGAGAGGCCCGGTCACGCGCCGAGCGGCCGGCGAACCATCCGGTCCGGGGCGGCAGCACGAAGATGGAGGTGTGAGCGACCTCGTCTACCGCGCCGTCGTCGCTGCGGCCAAGGCGGTCTTCGGAGGTCTGGGGCTGCGGATCGAGGTGCGCGGGGCGGACCATCTGCCGGAGCATGGGCCGGCGGTGCTCGCGAGCAACCACATCAGCTTCCTCGACTTCATGTTCGTGGGGCTCGTCGGCGACCGGCGCGGGCGCTACGTCAGGTTCCTCACCAAGCAGGGCGTCTACGGCTCCCGTCCGGTCGCTGCGGCCATGCGGGCGATGCGCCACATCAGCGTCGACCGCGGCCACGGCGAGGTGGCGCTGCGCCATGCCCTGCACGCCCTGCGGCACGGGGAGGTCGTGGGTGTCTTCCCCGAGGCGACGATCTCGCGGTCGTGGACCTTGCGCCCGTTCCGCCCCGGTGCGGCAGCGATGGCGGTCTGGACGCAGGCGCCGCTCGTCCCCGTCGCCGTCTGGGGTGGCCAGCGCGTGCTGACGGTCGGTGGGCGGTTCAGCCTGCGGCGCCGGACCGCGGTCACGGTCCTCGTCGGCGCGCCCATGCGGCCCGCTCTGGACGCTGACCCGGGTGAGGTCACCCGGGCCCTTCGGGCGCGCATCGACGACCTGCTCGAGGAGGCGATGGACACTTACCCCGACCGGCCCCACACGCGTGCCGATGAGTGGTGGGTCCCCGCGAGGCGGGGCGGCGCGGCGCCGACCCCGGAGGTCGCCGCAGTCCTGGACGACGCCGCGATGGACCGCGAGGCGGGGGGGCGGCCCGGTCCGCGCGGACCGGCCGGTGACCTGAGGGGCCAGATGAACAGTGGTGGAACAGGTGCGGGCAAGGCTGCCGAAGGGGGCTCCCTGAGCCCGACACTCGGGCTATGACCGTGGCTCTCGGGGCCGGAGGCGACGCCGAGGTGGACCACGCCCGGCCCCACCCGGTCGGGCGGGCACTCGCCGTGCTGTGCTTCATCGTCGTGCTGGCCGGCGTCGCCCTCGGCATCACCATCGTCGTGGCGTCCGGCTTCGGCCAGGCCGTGTCGTTCGCCCACGTCTACCCGACCATCGTCGGCAAGTAAAAAGGGTCCATGGCGCTGAACGCACGCCTTCGCGGTGTCGGCGACTGGCTGCTCGAGGGCTATCCCGCCGGAGTGCCGCCGAAGGACCACATCCCCCTCATCGTCCTGCTGAGGCGCCGGTTGACCGACGACGAGGTCTCCGCCGTCGCGCGGGAGATCTCCGAGCTGGGCTATGACGACGTCCGGGCGGCCGACATCGGGGTGAGCACCAGCCGGATCACCGACGCGCTGCCCTCGGAGGAGGACGTGACCCGCGTCGAGCGCCACCTCTACCAGCACCACGACTGGCCGGCCGAGGCGTCCTGAGCGTCGTGAGCGTCGCCGAGCCGGCAGCGGTATGCCCGGTGCCCCGAGGTGGGGCAC